>CAZWLS010000212.1:0-7438 GCA_964634415.1 uncultured Roseivirgaceae bacterium
GGTTTTATAAAAGTCACCGCCCTCTAATTTGCTCATAACCGAAAAATAGAATTTTATCTTTGGTTCTGTGCCAGATGGGCGAATGCTAACTTTAGTTTCATCTTTGGTAAGGTATTGAAGTACATTCGATTTTGGAAAACTGACAGCAGCTTTTTTATCATCTGTCTTATTTTTTACCTCTTCTAAATAATCAATTACCGCCGTAACCTCAGATCCTCCTAAAGCTTTGGGTGGGTTCGATCGAAAATCTGACATCATTTTTTTGATCTCTTCAGCTCCTTTTAATCCCTTTTTGGTAATTGATTTAAGCTCCTCATAATAAACACCATACCTTTCATAGACCTTAAGTAAGAGGTCGAAAACGCTTAGATCCTGTTGCTTTGCCCAGGCGGCCATTTCTGCAATTATTGCACAGCTAGCCACTGCATCTTTATCACGTACACTTTCTCCTATCATGTAGCCATAACTCTCTTCTCCACCTCCAATGAAAACTTCTTTCCCTTCTTTTTGCTTAATGAGATTTGCTATCCATTTGAAACCAGTGAGCGTATCATAACAGGTTGTATTGAAGCTGTTGGCAATATCTCTGATGAGTTCAGTAGTTACAATAGTCTTTCCAATGTATTCATTCCCCTTCATTCCTTTTTCATTCCACTTTTCAAGTAGATAATAAACCAAAAGAGAACCGGTTTGATTACCATTTAAAAGTTGAAAATCTCCTTTTGAATTTTTAACAGCTATGCCCACTCTGTCAGCATCTGGATCTGTTGCCATGACAAGATCTGCGTCAATTTTTGTCGCTTCACTCAAAGCAATGGCCATTGCTTCGTTTTCTTCCGGATTGGGATAGACTACAGTTGGAAAATTCCCATCAGGAACCGATTGCTCCTTTACAATATGAACATTTGTAAATCCTATTTTTTCCAAAGCCCTTGGCACCATTGTAATGCCTGTGCCGTGGATTGAAGAAAACACAATTTTTAATTCACTGTTGGATTTAATGGCATCTGGTGATAATGAAAGACCAGAAATCATTTCTAAGTAAGCATTATCTATTTCTTCACCGATACTTTCAATTAAATCTGTGTTTGAATTAAAATTGATTTCATCGATGGAGTTGATTTTTTTCACTTCGTCAATGACGCTTTTATCGTGAGGTGGGACCAGTTGTCCTCCATCAGACCAGTAAGCCTTGTATCCATTATACTCTTTTGGATTGTGTGAAGCTGTTAATACTACACCTGCTTGACAGCCAAGGTGCCTTATAGCAAAAGACAACTCAGGAGTTGGTCTCAATTCCTCGAATAGATAGACTTTAATCCCATTTGCTGAGAATACCGCTGCAGTTGCCTCAGCAAACAATCGACTATTGTTTCGACTGTCATGGGCGATAGCTACACTAATATCTCCGTCAAATTCCTTTTTCAAGTAATTCGAGAAACCTTGAGTGGCCATTCCAACAGTGTATTTATTCATTCTGTTGGTTCCTATTCCCATAAGTCCCCTTAAACCACCAGTACCAAATTCTAAGTCTATTTGAAATGACTCTTCAAGCTCATCAGAATTGTTCAACAAATTTTCGATTTGCTTTTTTGACTCCTCGTCAATGTTGCTGGCGTTTAGCCAAAGTCGTGCTTTTTCTTCTGCTCTCATTATATTTTTTATGCAAATCCCAATTTAGTTTTTACTCTATTCAAGACATCATTCGCTACATCAGAGGCCTTTTCCTCACCTTTCTTCAATTGATCTTCTAGTTCATCAATATTAGACATATAGTAATCATATTTTTCACGCTCATTTGCGAAGGTATCGAGCAATATTTCAAATAATTCTTGCTTTGCATGACCATATCCATAATTGCCACCTTCGTACTTTTTCCTCATTTCATTGGTTTGTTCTGAGTTAGCAATGAGCTGGTAAATAGCAAAGACATTGCACGTGTCCGGATTTTTTGGTTCTTCAAGAGGTGTGCTATCAGTAATTATTTGCATCACATTTTTCCGAAGCTTTTTTTCAGGAAGGAACACGTCGATGATATTCCCATAACTTTTGCTCATTTTTTGACCATCAGTTCCAGGGATTGTCATTACTTGATCGTCTATTAAAGCTTCTGGAATGGTAAAAGTTTCTCCAAATTGATGGTTGAAAGATGTAGCGATGTCTCTCGTCATTTCAAGGTGCTGCTTTTGATCCTTCCCAACTGGTACATAATCTGCATCGTAAAGCAATATGTCCGAAGCCATTAATACTGGATAGTCAAAAAGGCCGGCATTTACATCAGATAGTTTATCAGATTTATCCTTAAAGGAATGTGCATTGGCAAGCATTGGGAATGGAGTGAAGCAATTCAAGTACCAAGTCAATTCTGCACAAGCAGGCACTCTTGATTGTCTATAAAAAGTATTTTCATTAGTATCGAACCCACAAGCTAACCAGGCCGCTGCTACTGCATTAGTATTTTCTATGCGTAACTTTGGATCTTTAATGGTTGTGAGTGAGTGAAGATCTGCAATGAAAAAAAATGATTCATTGTCTTTATTCTTAGATAACTCTATGGCAGGCATGATTGCGCCTAATAGATTACCTAAATGCGGCTTCCCTGAACTCTGTATACCTGTAAGTATTCGTGACATTTATTAAAAAATTTGTGCAAACCTATATAATTTGGGGCTTTGTATATCGTCCTGGAAGTGAAGCAAAATGAAATTTACAATGAGAACTTTTTTTTCAATTTCTACTCTTTTATTATTTCTGACAAGCTTAGCTCAATCTAAGTTGGAATTTATTACCGTAGATCATGATTTTGGTGAAATAAGAGAAGAGGCTGGACCTGCAGAATTTACGTTTCATTTTGTTAATAAAGGAGAAGCGCCTATTCGAATAACTCATGTAAAAGCCTCTTGCGGCTGTACTACTCCTGGCTGGACTAAAGAAGAAGTTATGCCTGGGGATTCTGGGTTTGTTAAAGCAAAGTATAACCCAAGAAACAGACCCGGTAAATTCAGAAAATCTCTTAGAATTACCACGACTGATGCATCCTCAAATAGAAGCTTGTATATAGCCGGATATGTAAAGCCAAAGCCTAAAACTCCTGCTCAACAATTCCCAGTGAGCTTGGGCGTCATGCGAATAAAATATCGCGGAATGAATATGGGGAAGATTACAACCGAAAAACCAGTTGAAAAGGTTTTTGATATTTACAATAGCTCCGATACACTAGCAACTTTGTCCTCAGAAGGAATGATTTTACCTGAGCATATCTCAGTAGAGTTATCGAAAGAGTACTTAAATCCACGTGAAGTAGGTGAGTTGAAAATAATTTATGATCCAGTCAAAAAGAATGATTTTGGATATGTAAGTGACAATATTCAATTAGAACCAGATTCAAAGGAACAACTTTCAGTCATTGCTGTAATTGAGGAGTATTTTCCTGAAATGTCCGCTGAGGAGTTAGATAAGGCTCCGAAGCTCGAGATTTCAGAAAGGATTCATGATTTTGGTACTGTTAAAACAGGAGAAAAGGTTGAAATTGAATTTGAGTTGACTAACCAGGGAAAAGAGAAACTATTTTTCAGAGCGGTGAAATCCAATTGTGGATGTGTCACCTATGATCTAAAAAATAAAGGTATCAAAAAAGGTAAGAGCCAAACGCTCAAAGTCTTTTTTGATACCTCAGAAATGCGAGGGAACCAGTATAAATCGATCACGCTATATTCGAATGATCCAGTTACCCCCACTCAGATCATTACCTTAAAAGGTAAGATCGCAAAGTAAGAGGAGTTAATTCTCCCACTTGTTATTCTCTCTATCAACGTCAGCTAAGTAGCCGCTTTCATCAATTTCAACTGATTGGATGCTGCTTAGAGGAGTGTCTATAGAAAAGGTGTATGTCGGATGAGTCCATGACCAATCATTTAGAATTTCTCGATCTAAATCCGATTCGTTTTCTTTTTCGCCTCTCATAATTGATAGCGGTGCGTAGAATATCTTTTTAGTGCCGTCTTTGAAAGTGACGTAAATGTCCATAGGCATAGGCATCTTACCGTTTCTTTTCAGCGTAACAATAGATTTCCCATCTTCTTCGATCACATTTTCTACGGCATAATCAATGGTGTGTGTTGTATTCATCCAGTAATCAAGGTACCAGTCTAATTCAATATTTGATTCCTTTTCAAATACTCTAATCCAGTCAATCGCATCAGGATGTTTGAATCTCCATTGATAATAGTATTTTTTTAACGCGCTAGCTGTGGCTTTCTTACCAATCAGGTAGTTCATTTGAGCCAATGCAATTGCTCCTTTGTAGTATGATCCTAGTCCATAGGCAAGGTTAGTATCAAAATGGTCTGAATGAGTGCTCAATGGCTCCTCTTTACCTGACTGTGTTAGATAGAAATATGTTCGGTAATTCCCTTCTTGAGTTCTATTAGACCCTTCAAAAATACTTGCCATGGTTTCCGCTGTTGCGTATGTTGTGAAACCTTCGTCCATCCAAGCGTAATAGCTTTCATTAGTTGCTAGTAATCCCTGATACCAACTATGCAGTGCTTCATGTACCGTAACTCCTAATAGGCTCTTTAAATTTCTATTGCCCGTGATTAACGTAGCCATTGGATATTCCATTCCTCCATCGCCACCTTGGATTATTGAATAATGAGGGAAAGGATATTCGCCGTAGTTGTCTTCTATAAATTCAAAAGCCTTTACGGTTAAATCAGGGAGTTCATCCCACGCTTCTGTTTTAGCTCCTTCCTGATAAAAGAAATGCAATTCAGGCCCACCTTCAACCATTGCTTTTTTATGCGTATAATCTGGGTCTGCAGCCCAAACAAAATCATGAACATTTTCTGCTTGGAATTTCCAAGTGAGCGTCTTTCCTTTCCTTTTCACTTCCACACCTTCGTCCTCATAACCATATCCTACTTCGTTTGGATTTTGCAATACACCAGTACCTGCAACGATATAATTCTTGGCTATTGTCAGGTTTACTTCAAAATCCCCCCACGGTGCATAAAACTCTCGACCGACATATGGATGAGTATGCCATCCTCTACGATCATATTCTGCTAGTTTTGGAAACCACTGTGCCATGCTGTAATCAATTCCTTCTGCATTATTACGACCACTTCGTCTGATTTGAACTGGAACCTGGCTTTGAAAATTCATATTTAATTCTGTGGATGATCCCGGTAGTATTGGTTTTGCTAGTTTTACTTCTAACAAGGTTCCCTCCATTGTAAATTCTACATTGGTTCCATCTTGAGTCAGTCTTGAAACTTTGTGATATCCAATCTCAGAATCATTCAATTTTGAGATTCTGTCTCCAACACGCCCATCTGGGTCTTCAATTGTTCTACTTCGTGTGTCCATCATGCTTTCTGGTTGAAAAGCATTGAAATAGAGGTGGTAGAACACTTGTGTAAGAGTATCAGGGCTATTATTGAAATACTTCAATGACTGTTGACCAGTAAACTGATGATTTTTCACATCAAAATCTATGTCCATTTTGTATTCCACTCTTTGCTGCCAGTAGGTTTGAGAGTAACTCAGTGACGTGAGGCTGACAAATAAAAGTGTGCAAATTGCTTTCTTAATAAAATTATATTTCATAATCGAAATTTAGTTAAACAATCTCTCCTTAAAGTGGTTATTATTTCCGTATATTCATGGAATCAATTAACCCACCCCTAAGAGAATGGAAAAAATTTTAGACTTCTTTTTGCTGATCATATTTGCCTTCGGATCTGCTATCCTTTTTACGTTTGCTGTTTTATGGAAATTTCTTCAGGCTATGTATCAGGTTATTACTTCAAAATAATCAAACGTCAACATTTGCGTATTTAGCATTTTTCTCGATGAACTCCCTGCGTGGTGCCACTTCGTCACCCATTAGCATTGAGAACAAATGGTCAGCTTCTGCAGCTGATTCAATTGTCACCTTTTTTAGACTTCTGTGTTGAGGATCCATTGTGGTTGTCCACAGCTGTTCTGGATTCATCTCTCCAAGTCCTTTGTATCGTTGGACACCTATAGAATCTTCTTTGCCATTAGGAGCTATCTCTTTGATCACCCTAGCTCTATCCTCTTCAGACCAAGCGTATCGTTCTGATTTTCCTTTCTTAATCAGGTAGAGTGGTGGTAGCGCGATGTATAAATATCCACTTTCGATTAGTGGTCGCATATATCTGAAAAAGAAGGTAAGTATCAATGTTCGAATGTGGCTACCATCAATATCAGCATCAGTCATGATTATGATTTTATGATATCGAAGTTTTTCTAAGTTTAGTGCTTTCTCATCTTCTTCAGTGCCAAAAGAAACACCAAGTGCAGTGATCATGTTCTTGATCTCATCATTGTCGTAAATTTTGTGCTCCTGAGCTTTTTCTACATTCAAAATTTTACCTCTTAAAGGTAAAATTGCTTGAAACTTTCTATCTCTTCCTTGTTTAGCAGAACCTCCTGCAGAGTCACCCTCTACGAGATATAACTCACATGCTGCCGGATCTTTATCAGAGCAATCTGCTAGCTTACCAGGTAATCCAGTTCCGGAAAGAACATTCTTTCGCTGAACCATTTCACGCGCTTTTCTTGCCGCATGCCTTGCTTGAGCTGCAATTATTACTTTAGAGACAATTTGCTTCGCTTCTTTGGGATGTTCCTCCAGGTACTCATTTAAGATTTCGCTAACACACGTATCCACAGCACCCATCACATCTGAGTTACCTAGTTTTGTCTTTGTTTGACCTTCAAATTGAGGTTCAGCAACCTTCACTGAAATAACAGCAGTTAATCCTTCGCGGAAATCATCTCCTGAGATATCTACTTTAACTTTATCTAGAAGTCCCGATTTATCAGCGTAACTTTTTAAAGTTCTTGTAAGTGCTCTTCTAAATCCTGAAACATGAGTACCCCCTTCGATGGTGTTGATGTTATTTACATAGGAAACCACATTTTCTGAATAGGAAGTATTGTAACTGAGAGAGACTTCAACTGGCACAATACCTTTATCACTTTCCATGTAGATAGGATCCGGGATAAGTTTTTCGCGTGTCGAATCGAGATATGACACGAATTCCGATAAACCACCTTCAGAGAAAAAGGTCTCTTTGACTGGATTTCCAGATTCATCGAGATCCCGATGATCGATCATATGAATAGTGATTCCGGCATTAAGGTATGATAGCTCACGAAGTCTTGATGCTATTGTCTCGGAATTGTATTTATTGGCACTGAATATTTCCATGTCTGGTTGGAAATGGATAATTGTACCGCTTATATCTGTTTTACCTATTTCTTTAACTGGTGCTTGAGGGACACCAATTTTATATTCCTGTTGGAAAATTTTACCGTTTCTGTGTACGGTTGCTGTTAGATGCGAGGATAAGGCGTTCACACATGAAACACCAACTCCGTGAAGACCTCCAGATACTTTATAAGT
>CAZWLS010000213.1:0-7403 GCA_964634415.1 uncultured Roseivirgaceae bacterium
TTTGGGTTAATGTTGTTTATTTTAAGGTCTTGGTAGGGGTGCCAAGGCCTTTTTTATGATCTTATTCTTTGACGGTAATGAGCATACCTTATCTTTAACAGCTTTTTAAAATCAACAAGCCCAAATATGAAGAAACAACCATGGCATGCCAGCTACCCTGAGGGTGTTAGCCTAGAAATTAATCCAGATAGTTATAGCTCTCTTTCTGAAATGGTTGATGAGCGAATTGAAAAATACGGAGACATTATTGCCTTCGAAAACATGGGAAAGGAATTATCCTTTACCGAACTGGGGCAGGCTGTAGATCAAATTGCCTCTTATCTTCAAAATCATACAAACCTTAAGAAAGGTGACAGGGTAGCCATTCAAATGCCGAATTTGCTACAGTATCCAGTGATATTGTATGGAATTCTAAAAGCGGGAATGGTTGTTGTCAATACAAATCCCTTATACACTCCAAGTGAAATGTTGCATCAATTCAATGACTCAGGCGCAAAAGCCGTGTTTATTGTGGAGAATTTCGCATCCAACCTGGAAGAGATACTTAAAGAAACGCAAATAGAAACAGTTGTTGTAACCAAGATTGGTGACATGATCGGTGGCCTAAAAGGCGGCATTGTAAATTTTGTTGTTAAGAATGTTAAGAAGATGGTTCCTTCTTACAATCTACCTGATGCGGTTTCACTAAAGGATGCCTTAAAATTGGGAGCTCAGAAAGCTCCATCAAAAGTTGATATAGAAAGTTCAGAACTTGCGTTTCTTCAGTATACGGGTGGTACTACTGGTGTATCAAAAGGTGCAATGCTTACTCACAGGAATGTGATTGCAAACATGGAACAGGTGTGCGAATGGATGCTTCATGGAGGGCTCGAGGAAGCAAAAGAAATATTCATTACTGCGCTTCCGATGTATCATATTTTTGCGCTGACTTGTAATGCGTTGATGACCGTAAGAATTGGTGCGAGAAACGTATTGGTTACAAATCCACGTGACATGAAGGCCTTCTTGAAAGATTTGGGAAGACATCAGTGGACAATTCTGACCGGAGTAAATACATTATTTAACGGCTTGTTAAATCAACCGTCATTCAAAGACCTTGATTTTTCTAAGGTTAAGTTCTCCTTCGCTGGAGGAATGGCTCTTCAGAAGTTTGTGGCAGATAAATGGATGGAAGTTACAGGGACTCCAGTTTCGGAGGGATACGGCTTGACTGAAACCTCTCCAGTTCTAACTGCAAATCCATTAAGAAAAGATGCTGAAACTGGATTTATAGGCATGCCTATTCCTAGTACAGAGGTTGTGATTTTAGACGATGACGGAAAAGAAGTGAAAGCTGGGGAAAGAGGGGAGCTATGTGCAAAAGGTCCTCAGGTTTTTCAAGGATATTGGAACCGCCCGGAGGAAACTAAAAATTGCTTCAATAAAGAGTGGTTTCAAACTGGAGACATTGCAGTAATGAATGATGCCGGCTTTTTTAAAATAGTTGATAGAAAGAAAGAGATGATCTTGGTTTCAGGGTTTAATGTGTACCCTAATGAAATTGAGGATTGCATTGCATTGAATGAAAAAGTGCTAGAAGTTGGGGCAATTGGAGTTCCTGACAAGAAATCTACGGAGGCGGTCAAGGTTTATATAGTAAAAGGAGATCCAAGCCTGACAGAAGAAGAAATACTCGAACATTGCAAAGAAAATCTAACTGGGTATAAACGTCCAAAATACATTGCGTTTACAGATGAACTGCCAAAGTCCAATGTTGGCAAAATTCTAAGAAGAATTCTTAAGGAAAACGATTTAAAAACAAATACATACGATTAAAAATGAAAGTAACATTTACCGCCTTATCACTTTTATTCAGTGCGGCATTATTTGCTCAAACTACAGCTCCGGCTGACACATCTTACTGGAGAATTGGTGGCACTAGCTCACTTACGTTCTCTCAGGTTTCATTGACAAACTGGGCTGCTGGAGGTCAAAATTCGGTAGCTATTAATTCTAACTTTAGCATTTTCGCCAATCGTGTAAAAGGAAGAGGTAAATGGGAGAATTCAATGGACCTTGCATACGGCCTAATTAAACAAGGGGAAGGAAGCTTTATAAAGTCTGATGACTTGATAAATATTGTAACTAAATATGGCTATCAGATTGATAAGGAAAATGGGAAATGGTTTTACAGCGCATTGCTAGATTTTAGATCTCAATTTTGGGAAGGCTTAGATGCCGAAACCAACCAGATCAAAATATCTGATTTTCTTGCTCCAGGATACATTACCATTGCACTCGGTATTTCTTACGATCCTAACGATAAACTAAGCTTTAGTTACTCTCCACTGACAGGTAAATTCACCATTGTGACAGATCAGGAATTAGCTGATGCTGGAGCATATGGAGTTGATCCTGGGAGTAAGTCCAGAGCTGAATTTGGTTCTTTCTTTAGAGCAAAGTATAAAAATGATGTTTTCGAAAGTAAGCTAGAACTCTTCACCGGCTATACTGAAAGTGTAGGAGAGATTGACGTAAACTGGCAAAATGCTTTAGTATTACCAATCACCAAAGTCTTGTCAACAAATCTCTATACTCAACTGATATATGATAAGGATATTTTGATAGCTGACGATGAAGGTAACTTGGATGATAGGGTGCAATTCAAAAATGTATTAGGAATTGGACTTACTTACCAATTTGGCCAACAAAAAGCGGAATAAATAGATTATATATATAGTTGAGGATACTTAAGATTTTATCGTATCCTTGCTCGCAGTTAGCTTAACCTTATAATAGAGAGATATGCCAGAGTTTAATGTAGGGGATAACATGATTTATATATTCCCGATCCTTCTTGCCTTCATGGTAGTAGAATTTTTAGTAGCTAAACACGATTATGAGTTGAAGGATTCACTAGCGGGATTTGGAATAGCATTAGGTGCAGCCTTTATCTCATTTTTCACGAAAGCTTTTACCGTAGCAGTAATATTCACAGGAGTGTTCAACTTTTTTGAACCTCTGAGAGCTGAGTATTTAAACTATACAACCATTGGTTGGGCTTGGTGGGCTTGGGTGCTTGCAATAGTAGCAGATGATTTTAATTTCTATTGGCATCATAGATGGAGTCATACGGTTCGTCTTCTATGGGCAGCGCATGTGCCACATCATTCCTCTAAGAATTTCAATCTGGCGGTAAGTATTAGAAATGGATGGTTTATTACTTTCTATAAACCTATCTTCTGGCTTTGGATGGCTGCTATTGGCTTCGAACCAATCATGATAGGATCGGCGCTCATTATAAATGCAACTTATCAGTATTTCTTGCATACCAAGCTGATTGGTTCCTTAGGGTTTTTAGGTAAAATCTTTAATAACCCTCATGTACATGCGGTTCACCATTCCAGTAATATCGAATACTTAGATAAGAATCATGGTGGAATACTTCTAATCTGGGATCATATTTTTGGTACCTGGCAGAATACAATAGATGGAGTCAATCCACACTATGGCATTTTAAAGAGTCCAGATACATATAATCCCATTAAGCTCAACACGCACATTTTTGTTGATATTTTCAATGATGTGAAGAAAGCAAAGAGTTTCAAAGAGGCTTTCATGTACATCTTTGGCCCTCCAGGATGGAGCCCTGATAATAGCTCTCTTACAGCCAAGCAGATTCAAGAACTTTACTATGCTGGTGAGATATCAGCGGATGCCCTTTTTGAAGGCATCAATGTTAGTGAAGCTCAGAAAGGCGACGCGACTGAAAAGGCAGCTTAGTTTGTAGGCTGAGACTTTATATGGATATCACGTTGAGGGAATGGAATTTCTATTCCCTTTTCTTTTAGCTTTTCAAAAATGGAGAAATATAGTTCGCTCTTCAGTTTCCTTGGTTTATCAGTGTAGGTAGATGTCCATATGGCTAGCGTGAAGTTCAAGGAACTATCACCAAATTCATCAAAAAATACATGAGGTTCTGGCTTTTTAAGCACATGCTCATTTTCGCGTGCCACATCTAAAAGCACATTTCTTACTTGTTCAGGATCTTCTTGGTAGCTAACACCTACGGGTATATCGAATCTAATATTTCTGTCATTGTGGCTCCAGTTTATTACTCGAGACGAGATAAATTCTGAGTTCGGAACTATGATTGATACGTTTTCATTCGTCAGTATGGTTGTAGCTCTTACTGATATGTTGATTACATCACCTTCGGTATCACCTACCACTATTCTATCTCCGACTTTGATCGGTTTTTCAAAGAGAATGATAATTCCGGAAATGAAATTATCTGTTATGTTTTGAAGTCCAAATCCAATACCAACTCCCAATGCGCCCGCAAGCAAGCTAAGTGAGCTCATGTCTATACCGGCACTTTGTATGATGAAAATGGAGCCAATAAACATGATCATGACACGAGAAATCAAGCCAATAGAATTTCTAGCTCCTTTGTCCATATTGGCTTTTACCAAAATTTGATTGACCAATAGGCTTTTGAAACGCCTCGCGATATAATTCAAGATTATGAAGCCTATAATAAAATATAGGATCGTACCTAGTGTGATATTGCTATCTCCGAGTTTGAATAAGTTGGTAGTGAATAGCTCGCCAACTTTTGAAAGAAACGCAATGATCTTATCCCAAATGTTTTGTAGTGACTCCATGATAGTAGTTATAAAGTAAACCTAGCTCTTAAGAAGGAGAAAAGAAATTCAGTATTATTCAAAACTTGATTCTGAGCATGGCTTTTAGTTCAGTAGAAGTCGGACCAGATGATTTGTTTAATCCAGACCCAGTAGCATCTCTATCTCTAAATCTAAAACGTGCATACCTTATCCAAACTGAAATGTTCTTGAATGGATCGTACCTTGCCATTATGTAGCTTCTTGTGCCAGTACCATTGTATGCCGGAATTGAAAAAGCATATAAAACATCGCTTTCATAGGTGTATTGGGCATTGTCAAAATTATCTGTGTCGAACAATGCCATTCGAGTATTGAATTTTAGCCTCCAAACGCTAAAGTTGACATCTTGCATGATCGTAAATCCTTTTGTAGTCCTTTTATTATTATTCAGAGTGCTCCATTGAGCTTTAGTCTTAAGATTTAGAGAGCGACTTGCTATGAAATCAATGTTGAGCAAGTAGTTCCATTTAATTTTATCAGTGAGGATATTCAAATTTCCTAAGGGAACTGTTTCCTGTTTTTTTTGCTGACGAACTTGAATATATAGCGTTGATGATCTTCTAGGGACATATGAATATCTTATCAACCATTCCTGACCAACCGAAGGAGCCTCAGTTTTAAATTTTAGCCATGGGAATTTGAAGCGATCATAGTAAGCATTAATCCTGTGTCTTCGATTAGGACGAACTGCTAGCCCCCAATAGGTTCCTTTTTCATTGATATTTCTCGAGGATTCAGAAAATGAATTTCCGTACAATGTGTGAAAGTTACGATCGTAATTTCTAAGGACGATAGCCATATCTACTTTCCTTGATAGACTTGTAACAAGACCTCCAACAGCTCCTAATCCTCCACTTTTTGAACGAGCTGCTTCACCAAAGAAGGTGAAATTTTGCCAAGAGTAATGCCCAAAAATAGATGCGATATGGTTGAGATTGCCTTTGAATTCAAATTGATTGTAGTTGTTGGGTTTTCTTTGCAGAGGCTGACTAAATCCACTTTTTAAGCCAGCGAGTCCTATTCCGAGTCTTCTATGAGGAGAATATTGAAATACTGCTCCTAAAGACTTTTCAACAACTTGTTTTCTCGCACTAAGTTCTTTGGGTGTTCTATGAAACCCTGTTTTCTGTATCGAATTGACGAATTCTATAAAATCTGATTGAGTGGAATCTGATTGAATATTTCCATCCTGTTTAAGGTTTGAATAGAAAATCGTAAACTCAAAGTCCCCTTTTGATTTGGTTATTCCAATTCCTCTAAAAAAGCCAGATTCAAGAACTGAGGTATATGGTCGAATTCCTATGGTGTTTCTTTTAGCACTGTTGACAGTTTCTGCACCCTTGCCCGCATTAAATCCTGCTCCAAAAACGACTCCTTGGCCAATCTGCATTTGAAAGTCTCCCAGTATTATCTTCTTGAAGCCAAACTTATTTTCCAATAAAAGATGATAAGAGTAAAAATCAAATCCCATTTTGCCATTATCGGAACCAAAACGCTCGCCTTCATCTTTTTCGAATGTAAAGCCTAAGCTAAAGTCATTTCTGTGCTGCGTTCTAAATCGACCATAGATTTTACCTGGGCTTCCTTGGTATCTTGAAGGTTTAGATACTACAGTATCAATTGCATTAGCTCCATCGCTTAAGAAGGTGGTATCCAGTGGAACTGCCGCTGTATAACCAACTTGTTTTTCAACTCTTTGAGAATAGCGAATAAGGAAATAATTATTTTCCTCTGTCAAAACTCTCTTAAGAAATGGACGATTATCGTTAAAGCTCTCTTTTACCGAAATAAAAGGAAGTAATTGGCGGATAGTTTTTAGATCGAACTCCGGTATGGCTTGAAGCTCATTGATTGATAAAAATGAACCAAATTGGTCACGATAGTCGAAGAAGTTAGATACTTGAGCTGGGTTTAATATGTATAATGAGGCCAACTCTTCTGGAGTAGCATCGTTTAGGTTGATCTTATCGTTGTAGTAAAGCAATAGCGACTCATATATATCCTCGTATGAGACATCTTCATCTTGAATTTGGAATAAGCGCTCGGCGAAGGTTTCTAGCTCTATTTCTTCGTTTTGAGCGTTTAGAGTACTGCTGATAGCTATCAACACTATTCCGACAAATTCCTTTATTACCTTGGAGTACATGCAATTGAAAAGTCATGAATACTACCGAGTATTTCATCGCTAGAATACCCATAGTCGAACTTCAAATTCTTGAGATGTATCCCTATTCCGGCAGCTCCTATGAAAGGATTCGTGCTGATGCCTGTTCTGACGAAAACATCATCTATTAGTTGGTATTCTATTCCGGCTTTGAATACTTCATTGAAATCTAGATCTTTTTCTACCTCTAGATTTAGCATTAGTTCATCACTGGGTCGATATGAAACCCCACCTTTCATTACAGTAGGGATATGCTCACCAGATTCAAGGTCTAGTTTTGCTTGATTTAGATTGAAGATATGTGCTCCTAGTGTTATTTCTGGAGTTATTGTTACAATACCGCCTAGTTGGATGGCTAATGATTTCTTGGTTCCGATTGATGATATGTGGTATTGCAACAAATCGATTGCTATTGCAAGACTGATCATTTGAATTTCATTCCCTAATGCTAGATGAAGACGTTGCTCACTATAGATATCGTCACCAAACTTGTAGAACCCTAAACCTGCATTACCTATTTCCGATGTATAAATAGCACCGGCACCGATTTCCTGAAGTTGTTTAATTCCGTA
>CAZWLS010000214.1:0-7399 GCA_964634415.1 uncultured Roseivirgaceae bacterium
GACACTTCCCAGGTAAATGTCACCAACGTTGAACTGGTTGTTTCCTTCTTCCTGATGGAACTCAACCAGTCTTCTTTCTTTAAGAAGGGCAATCCGACATCCGTTTTGAGTTGAACTAATGATTAATTCATTACTCACGTCGGATCAGTATTTACTTCTTCTTGTGTCTGTTTTTTCTAAGTCTTTTCTTTCTCTTGTGAGTAGAGATCTTATGTCTCTTTCTTTTTTTACCGCAAGGCATAATTTCTATTCTTTAAAAGTTTTTAAAATGTTTTAGAGCCCTTTGAGATAATCATTAGCCATCATCTTAATGGCTGGTATTGAATCTCTAGTGGCTAAGATTTCCTCCAAAAGCAGGCGTGCCTGCGATTGTTGATTTATTTCCATCATAGAGACAGCCAAATAAAGCTTCGCTTCATGATCTGCTGCATCCAATGATATCAAATTTTCAAAACGCTCCTTTGCTCTCTCAAACTGTCCGCTTTGGATAGCTAAAAGACCAAGGTTCAAAATGGCTTGTCTGTTGGTTGCATCCTGTTCTAAAATTTCTCTCAACATTGCAATCCCTGCCATGGGATTTTCAGAGACAACCAGTGTCATTGCCATTCTATTTTTCAAAAAAAGATTTGTTGGATCTTTATCCAACAACAATTGCATTACTTCTCTGGCTCTTTCTGCAAATTTCTTAGCTCTTTCAGGATCTGGAGATCTTTCGTAAGCCGTGAAATAAATATCTGCTACATACTCCGAAGGGACGATAAGCCAACTTTGAATATCATCCGCTAAACTCGCTGCGCTGTCCACAACCCCATAATCGAGGAAGCGTCTCGCCAAAGAGTGCGCAAAGTTAGCTCTTTTATCAATATTTTCTTCTTCTTGAATTAATCTTCTTAACTCATTAATCTGATTTTCAACTTCTTGAGGGATTTCCATTGAATGGTTATCACTTTCAGTCACCTCCTGAAGCTGCTCGTTTTCAACAACACTTCTCGGCAATTGAAATAAAATAACCGCCAATGCTATTGACCCAAGAATGAGTATTAGCTGTGATCTTGTCACTTGATTTTAGAAGATTTTTTTATTTTCTCGACGAAAATTTTCGATGGCTTGAATGAAGGGATGTAGTGTTCATCAATAACGATCGCTGTATTCTTAGAGATATTTCTTGCAATCTTTTTGGCTCTTTTCTTATTGACGAAACTTCCGAATCCTCTTACGTAAACATTCTCACCATTCGCCATGTTGTTTTTTACAACAGTGAAGAATGCTTCTACAGAAGCTTGCACATCTGCTTTATCTATTCCGGTCTTATCCGATATTTCGTTTATCACATCAGCTTTTGTCACAACTGTCTGGTTTTTAGGTGGGTGTTAAAATTGGGAGGCCAAAATTAAATTTGCACATTCACATAAAAAAAGGATTTCTAAATTATTAAGCCATCAAAGAGAAAACATTTACCGAAAGGCTAATTAATTGGTATACAGAGAGAAAGCGAGAGCTTCCTTGGCGGAAAACGAAAGACCCTTATCCCATCTGGCTATCAGAGATCATACTACAACAGACTAGAGTAGAGCAAGGATTGCCTTATTGGGAGAGTTTTATTCATAATTTCCCAACAATAATAGACCTTGCAAACGCTTCTGAGGAGCATGTACTTCGATTATGGCAGGGGTTGGGTTACTATTCTAGAGCGAGGAATCTTCATGCCACTGCAAAATATGTCTCGAACGAACTTGGAGGGGTCTTTCCAAATACATATTCTGAAATATTGAAACTCAAAGGCGTCGGACCATATACGGCTGCCGCGATAGCTTCAATTTGTTTTAATGAGCCGGAACCAGTTGTAGACGGGAATGTATTTCGATTCGCTTCTAGATATTTTGGAATCAAAAATGACATTTCCAAAGCTTCATCAAGAAATGTATTTGTTGAGGTATTAAAAGAGCACATTAATCGAGATAACCCAGGAATTTTCAATCAAGCAATGATGGAATACGGAGCAACAACCTGTTCACCTAGCCCATCCTGTGATGAATGTGAATTTTCAATTAACTGCTTTGCGTTTAAAGAAGGGCTTCAAAGGGAATTACCTATAAAGTCGGCTAAAACCAAAGTCCGTCAGAGACATTTACACTACCTCGTCCTGCGAAGTGGGGATCAACTACTCCTAAATCAAAGAAGTACAGATGATGTTTGGGGCGGATTGTATGATTTTTACCTGATAGAAGGAAATTATGATGAAGAAGAAATACTGCATCAAACCAAAGTTCAATTAAAGCTTCACAATCCTATTATTGAAGAAATAACCGAACCTATTAAACATATTTTAAGTCATCAAAAGCTAATTGCTAAATTTTATTCGCTTACAATTTCTGATAACGATGCGTATACTTTAAGTCAAAAGACGACATTAAAATCATTTTCCGTCAAGGAAATACTAAATTTGCCAAAACCTAAATTAATCGTGAACTACCTTCATCGTATAGGTATCAAATGAACACACTATGTCAGGAGTAAATAAAGTAATCTTAGTTGGTCGTCTTGGTAAAGACCCTGAAGTACGTCACCTTGAAAATGGTGCTACTGTGGCAAATTTTTCACTAGCTACTTCAGAAACATATAAGGATAGACAAACTGGAGAGCGAAGAGAACAAACTGAGTGGCATAACGTAGTGCTATGGAGAGGTCTTGCGGAAGTTGTTGAGAAGTACGTGAAAAAAGGTGACATGATTTATGTTGAAGGAAAGCTAAGAACTCGATCTTGGGAAAAAGATGGAGTGACGAGATATACTACCGAAGTTGTAGGAGACAATATGACAATGCTTGGTGGTGGAGGTGGATCTTCACAAAGTCAAGCTAGCGGAGATTATTCATCACAACAGCCATCACAAGCACCTGTACCTGCACAGGATACGGCTACTGATGCAACGGATGACCTCCCTTTTTAGAACATAATTTATAGTTTTTGGAAACATCTTTAGACGATCCTTTCCCCACGATATTTATTAGTATGATGGCTGATATGCCATTCTCATTTTACCTGATTAATGGTCTGGTTTTATTGGTCTTGCTATGTCTTTCTGGCTTAGTATCCGGGTCAGAGGTGGCTTTTTTTTCTTTTTCTCACAATCAAATAGTAGAATTTAAAGGTTCTTCTGACTTGCGAGAAAAGCGGATTAGTAAGCTTCTACATAACCCAAAACGACTATTAGCGACGATTCTAATTCTCAATAACCTCGTCAACATATTTATAGTAACCATTTCAACATTTGCTACTTGGCAAATTGTTGGTGATCAAGGGAAGCAAGGTGTTACCATCATCCTTCTCACAACCATTATCACAGTGGTTATCATTTTTTTCGGAGAAATCATTCCAAAAGTATATGCTAATCATAACGGTACTGTATTTGCAAAAATGACTTCAAGTCTTCTTCTATTCTCTTATAAAATATTTAAGCCCATCTCCTGGTTTCTGATGAGCATTACTAGCCTGATTGAAAAGAGAATGGAAAAGAAAGGCTATAACCTTTCTGTTGAAGAAATTAATCAAGCTCTTGAAATATCAGTAGAGAAAGAGCATGTCACGGAAGAAGAAAAAGGTATCCTAAAGGGCATTGTGAATTTTGGAACGTTTTCAGTGAAGCAAGTAATGAAGTCTCGGATGGATATTACAGCTATTGATCGTGAAACAGATTTTCATGAACTCATGAACCAGATCAATAAAACTGGTTATTCGCGAATTCCAATTTTTAATGAGACCGTAGATAAGGTAGATGGGATATTGTACATCAAAGATCTTCTACCACACATAGGTGAAAATGAAGATTTTAAATGGCAGGAGCTACTAAGGCCCGCATACTTTGTTCCTGAAAGTAAAAAGATTGACGACCTTTTCAGGGACTTCCAAGAAAAACAAGTACACATTGCCGTGGTGATTGATGAATACGGAGGCACTTCTGGGCTGATTACAATGGAAGATGTGATTGAAGAGATCGTTGGTGAAATAAATGATGAGTTTGACGATGAAAGCGATGTTGCCTACAATAAGCTAGATAGTCAGACATATGTTTTTGAAGGTAAAACGTCTTTGAATGATTTTGGTAAAATCACCAATTCCGATATTTCTATTTTTGACTCAGTCAAGGGAGAGAGCGAATCTCTTGGAGGTCTTTTGCTTGAGGTGAATACCAAATTGCCGAGCGCCGGGGAGAAAATTCGAGTTGCTCATTTTGTTTTTACTATTGTTGCTGTGGACCAAAGACGAATCAAACGCATACGTGTCTATATTAATTCTGAAAAAAGTAGCGTTTCAAACTTCGAAGATTAAAAAGAGCATTCGACTCACTTATGAAATACATTCTAATACTCCTCGCTTTTCTTTTTGTGGCATGTGGTGTCGATTACTTACCAAAACCTAAAGGATATAATAGAATAGAACTTCCAACGGCAGCCTATCTAAGTTTGCCAGATTCTTTTCCTTACGCTTTTGAATATTCGAAACATGCGGATCTACTACCTGACTCAAGCTGGATTACTGAACCATTTTGGATAAACCTTCACTATGCTGATATGGGAGCAACCATCCAAATTACCTATAAGCCTGTTACTGATTCAATTATTCGAGAATATCTCAGCGATTCGTATAAGCTTACCTCTCAACATAATGTAAAAGCCTATGCGATAGAAGAAACCATTATTGAATTGCCTAATGGACTTTTTGCTTCGTTCACTGAGCTAGAAGGAGAAGTACCAACGCAGGCGCAATTTCATGTTTCAGATAGTGTTGATCATTTCTTACGTGGTGCACTTTATTTTCGCACTGCTACAAAAAACGATTCGCTAGCTCCAGTCATTGATTACTTAAAAACTGACATTGTTCACCTGCTCACGACGCTAGAGTGGAATGATAAATGAATTAGCAACTAGGGGTTGAAATATTGATTAAAATTCTTTTACTAACATGGTTAATTGAACCATGATAAAGTAAAAGAACGGTTCATTTATATTAGCCTAATGCATCAATTCTTTGATCGATCCATTGAGTATTTGAAAGGCGTTGGCCCTCAACGTGGGGAGACACTCAACAAGGAATTGCAAATTTTTACTTTTGGAGACCTCCTCCAACATTATCCTTTTCGGCATGAGGATCGGAGTAAATTTTATAAAATAAAAGAGCTTCAACCAGACCTTCCTTATGTACAGCTGATAGGCGAGTTTAAATCATTCAAAACGATTGGAGTAGGGAGAAAATCAAGACTTGTAGGCGTTTTTTCTGACGAGACAGGAAGTATAGAAATGGTCTGGTTTAAGGGTGTTCAATGGATCCAGAAAAGTCTAAGCATTGGCGTTAAATATGTTGCATTTGGGAAGGCTACTCTTTTTAATGGAAAGTTCAATATTGCTCACCCCGAAATAGAAGTACAAACCGCTAAAAATACGCAGGGCGGATACCTTCAACCTGTCTATCACACTTCAGAGAAAATGAAGAAAAAAGGACTTGATAGTAAGTTCATTTCAAAAATCATGAAGGTTTTGTTAGTAGAGGCTGTCAATCAAATCAGAGAGACACTTCCCGATAACCTTCTCAGCCAGTTTAAGCTGATAGATAAAAAAACAGCTGTCGTTTCAATGCATTTTCCTCGTACTTCACAATTACTGGTACAGGCGCAGAATCGGATGAAGTTTGAAGAATTGTTCTTTGTGCAACTTCGCTTAATAAAGTTAAAAATCGCAAGGACAGAAAAGTATCGTGGAGCAATGATCAATAAAAGTGACTTGCTAAACGATTTTTATAAAGACTACATGCCCTTCGAACTAACAAACGCTCAGAAAAGAGTTGTAAAAGAAATTTATGCTGACTTTAGGTCTGGTCAGCAAATGAATCGCCTTGTACAAGGTGATGTAGGTAGTGGCAAAACAATGGTAGCCTTTTTATCCATGCTTATTGCAATAAGTTCAGGATTCCAATGCGCTTTCATGGCCCCGACGGAAATACTAGCAGAGCAACATTTTAAGGGGCTTCAAGAACAAGCTAAAGCAATGGGATTACACATCGCTAGACTTACCGGCTCAACTCCCAAGTCAGAGCGAAAACTTATTCATGAAGGGTTAATGTCCGGAGTAATTTCGATTCTAGTAGGCACGCATGCATTACTTGAGGATAAGGTTAAGTTCAAAAATCTAGGATTAGCTGTTATTGATGAACAACACCGATTTGGAGTGGCGCAGCGAGCAAAGCTCTGGACAAAAACTAAAGATGTTTATCCTCATGTTTTGGTAATGACGGCAACGCCAATTCCCAGAACTTTGGCAATGACTCTTTATGGAGATCTTGATATATCACTTATTGATGAGTTGCCAGCGGGAAGAAAACCGATTCAGACTAGACATTTCTTTGAGAAAAAGCGTCTCGAAATGTTCGGTTTTGTTGAAAATGAAATCGAGAAAGGGAGACAAGCATATATTGTATATCCGTTGATTGAAGAATCAGCTACTCTCGACTATAAAGATCTAATGGATGGCTATGAAGGTATCACCAGGAGGTTTCCAAATTATCAGATTTCAATTGTCCATGGTCGTATGAAAGCGGAAGACAAAGAATGGGAAATGCAGCGATTCGTGAAGGGTGAGACTAAAATAATGGTTGCCACCACTGTTATAGAAGTGGGCGTTAACGTTCCTAATGCTACTATTATGGTTATTGAAAATGCGGAACGATTTGGACTCTCTCAGTTGCATCAACTTAGGGGTCGAGTTGGAAGAGGGGCTGATCAATCGTATTGTGTGCTTATGTCTGGAGTTAAGTTGAGCACTGAAGGGAGAAAAAGACTCAAAACCATGGTCGACACTACAGATGGGTTTAAGATAGCAGAAGTAGACCTTGAATTGCGAGGCCCAGGAGACTTGATGGGAACAAGACAAAGCGGAGCATTGGATTTGCTGGTATCGGACTTGGTTAGAGACGGGGAGATTCTAAAGGTTGCCAGAATTGCTGCTCAAGAGACATTAAATTCTGATCCACAACTTGAAAAAGCAGAGCATCAAATGATCAAAACTCATATTGAATCATTCAGTAAGAACGCTGTAAACTGGGGGAGAATTAGTTGAATTTTATATTATTTACAACCTTTTCAGGCTATTCACTTTTAAGAATACTATGAAAAACAAACTCACTATAGCTCTTCTAATCTGCGTTCTACTTTCTCACAATTCCAGAGCACAAACACCTTTCACAGTAGGACACGTTTACAACATAAAGTCTACAGATTATGACTTAGAACGAAAAATTAATGTTTTCACTCCACAGGGCTATGATTCAACAAAAAGAGACTATCCCGTTCTCTATGTGTTTTCACTCCACAGGGCTATGATTCAACAAAAAGAGACTATCCCGTTCTCT
>CAZWLS010000215.1:0-7343 GCA_964634415.1 uncultured Roseivirgaceae bacterium
ACTGTAATCTCTGAAGAGAGAGGATATAAGCTAGAAAATGCAACTATCGATTACTTAGGAACAGCTGAGAAAATCAACATTGACAAAGACAACACTACAATTGTTAATGGTGCTGGTAAAAAAGCTGATATCACTACTAGAGTGAATCAAATTAAGCAACAAATTGAAAATACTACTTCTGATTACGATAAGGAGAAACTTCAAGAGCGTCTAGCTAAGCTTTCTGGTGGTGTTGCTATACTATATATTGGAGCAGCTACAGAAGTGGAAATGAAGGAGAAGAAAGACCGTGTTGATGATGCACTTCATGCAACTAGAGCTGCTGTGCAAGAAGGAATCGTTGCAGGTGGAGGTGTTGCGCTAATCAGAGCTATGAAAGCATTGGATGGATTGACGTTGGATAATGAAGACCAAAATACTGGTGTGGCTATCATCAAGTCAGCAATTCAAGCTCCTCTAAGAACGATCGTTGAAAATGCTGGTGGAGAAGCATCTGTTGTGGTGAACGAAGTTGCTGCCGGTAAAGCTGATTACGGCTTCAATGCTGCAAATGGCGAATATGTAAACATGTTCAAAGCAGGTATCATTGATCCTACTAAAGTAACCAGGCTAGCACTTGAGAATGCATCTTCAATTGCCTCTCTTCTATTGACTACAGAATGTGTAGTTGCTGAGGAGCCGGAAAAAGAGGGAGCAGCACCAATGCCTCCAATGCCAGGTGGTGGCATGGGAGGAATGATGTAATTCTTTCTATAACAATATCTAAAGGCTGTTCTTTGAACAGCCTTTTTTATTGCGTTAGAAATTCCTTAAAATCGTTATAATCGTTATTCATAGCAATTGACTCCTTTGCTCTATCAAATAATGGTTTTGTTTCATCTGGTAAAGCGAGCTCTTCATTGATTGCATCATTGACAACATCCAAGAATTTGCAATAATGGGCCGTACCTAAGAATACACCTTTCTCCCCTTTCATTAATTTATCTTTGAGTCCGGCATAGGCGATTGCGCCGTGAGGATCAAGAATATAGTCTTCCTGAGTTTTACATTGAGACATTACCAATCTTGTTTCAGAGTCATTCAAGACATAGCCGCTCGCGTCATTAAGAATTGCTGCATAAGAGTTATCATACAATGATAACAGTCTTGCAAAATTGCTAGGTTTACTCACATCCATGGCGTTAGATATTGTTTGGATTGTAGCCCTTGGATCAAATTTGCCATTTCCAAGATACCTCGGAACAACGTCATTAACATTAGTTGCAGCTATGAATCTATGAATTGGCAGTCCCATGGATTTAGCCAACATTCCGGAGGTTATGTTTCCGAAATTTCCGCTAGGAACACTTAAAACCAAGTAGTCATTTACTCCATTTTCAATAAAGGGAACATAGTAGTAGATAGATTGAGGCAACCATCTGGCAATATTTATAGAATTAGCTGAAGACAGGTTTAAGCTTTTTAAATCATTGTCCAGAAATGCTTGTTTCACGATAGATTGACAATCATCAAAATCTCCGTCAATTTCAAGAGCTTGAATATTTCCTCCTAAGGTAGTCATCTGCCTTTCTTGCAATGCTGTGACTTTTCCCTTGGGATATAAAATAACCACATCAATACCTGGCTGATTGTAAAATCCGGAGGCAACTGCCCCACCTGTATCTCCAGAAGTAGCAACTAAAATTGTACTTGATCTATCATCAAACTCTTTAAAATATGACAATGTGCGAGCCAGGAAACGTGCGCCTACATCTTTAAATGCCATGGTGGGCCCATGAAATAACTCTAAGCAATCAATCCTATCTCCAACATTCGTAAGAGGTATATCAAAGACAAAAGTTTCAGAACAAATACGCTCAAGCTTATCTCTAGGAATATCCGCTTCACAAAACGGCAGCAAAACCTCAATAGCTATTTCATGTAGCTTCATTGTTGAAATCGAATCTAAAAATCCCTCTCCTAGCTTAGGAATGAGTGACGGAAAATACAATCCATTGTCATCAGGAAGTCCCTTAATGACAGCATCACGAAAATCTGCTGAGTGACGAAAATTGTTGGTACTTATAAACTTCATGATATCACTTTACAACCAGTATGGTCAATTTTAGTCTTGAAAGTCTTTAAATCGTATCCGCATCCTTCATAAATCCCAAGGATTTGATTTTCCGCTTCCGTCAGCATTGATTCGTTTTTAAAGAAGGCAAACATACTAGGCCCTGACCCTGAAATATTAAATCCAACCGCCCCATTTTCATTCACAACTTCTTTGACTAGATCGTACTTAGGAATTGCCTTTTTTCTAATTGGTTCAGCGATATAATCAGCAATCGACTTTCCTAGCAATTCTAAATCTCCTGTATTAAAAGCATGAACAAGTCCTGCTACATTTGCCCATTGATTTCTGGCCAATTCAATTGAAATATCTTTCGGCAGCAACTTCTTAGATTCAGATGTTTTAACCTCTACATCTGGGAATATTAGAAGAATACTAAGATTTAAATCATCATTAATTCTAAACAGATCTAACGGTTCATAGCTTCTTATAACCTGCAATCCACCTAATAAGGTAGGTGCGACATTATCAGCATGGTAACACTTGGAAGCAAATGCTTCACCTTCTAAGGCATGCAGCAATAATTCAGACTTATTGAAAGGTCGATCAAGTAATTCATTCACCGCAAAAACAGCACCAGCTGCGCTACTCGCACTTGAACCCAATCCACTTCCAGGCTTAATTGATTTACGTATAGTTACATCAAAACCTTGTGTTGAATTAAGCGCATCAAGCAAGGCTTGAATAGCAATAGTTGCAACGTTTTGTAGTGGATCTGTAGATAAGTTCGCTCCAATAATTTCTTTAATTACTACTTTATCATCATTTCTCTTGGAAATCGTAATTTCCTCGCCAATAGCATCCAAGGCAAAACCCATTGTGTCATAACCACAACCAATATTTGCTACGCTAGCAGGTGCAAAAACTGTTATTTCGTTCATATTTAATTATCAGATTGGGCTATTCGTAGTACATCAGCAAAAATTCCAGAAGCAGTAACCTCAGCTCCTGCCCCAGCGCCTTTGATTACAAGAGGTTGATCCTTATATCTATCAGTATAAAACAATACTACATTGTCCTTTCCTTCCAGATTATAGAATGGATGTGAACTATCAACTTCTTGTAAGGCTACCTTTCCTACTCCATCTTGATACGACGCCACTACCTTAAGTCGACACTCATTTTTAATAGACGTATTATATAATGACCTAAAATATGCTTCTTCTTTTTCCACCTTATTGTAAAAGTCATCTAAGTCATTACTTTTATCACAAGAAGCAGGAAGAAAGGACTTTATTTTTATTGCATCCATTTCCATTTTATAGGAACTCTCCCGTATTAGAATCAAGAGTTTTCTCATGACATCCTCACCTGAAATATCAAGTCTCGGATCAGGTTCGGTATATCCAAGTTTCTTAGCTTTTTTTATCACGTTGCTAAACGAAACAGATCCATCATATTCATTAAACAAGAAATTCAATGTCCCAGAAAGTACTGCTTCAAGTTTATGAACCCTATCACCACTACGAATTAAATCACTTAATGTAGATAGTACTGGAAGTCCTGCACAGACATTGGTTTCAATTAAAAACTTACTTCTATACTTTTTACTTACTTCTTTTAGCTCGAGATAGTTATCATATGATTTTGTAGCAGCTATTTTATTTGGCGTCACAACTGAAATACTCTTGCATAGTATATCAGTGTACAAATTTGATATATCTTCAGAAGCTGTGATGTCAATGAAAATTGCGTTTCTGAAATTGAGATTACCCATCTTCTCAAGGAAGCCATCCTTTGAAAACATCTCCCCTTCAGCTATATGATTTTCCCATTTAGAAAGCGGGATACCATCTTTTTGAAATGCCATTTTTCTTGAATTTGCAATACCTATAATCTTAACATTCAAGTGATGATGCTGCTTCAAATAATTAAACTGGCCCTTAAGCTGGTCCAGAAAGGCCTTACCTACATTTCCTGTTCCTATTATAAATAGATTCAACCTAGTCATCTCCGATAGGAAGAAACTTTCATGAAGCACATTCAGTGCTTTATTCAAATCTTCTTTTGGAATGATGGCGGATATATTTCTTTCCGAAGATCCCTGCGAGATTGCTTTAATGCTGATACCATTTTTACCAAGAACATTAAACATGGTTCCACTAATACCAATCTGATCTTTCATTTGTGTGCCAATCAAAGCAAGCAATGAATATCCTTCCTCTAACAGTTCAGGTCTTATCACAGCACCATCCTCACTGCTACTAAACTCAGCTTTTAGGCTATTCAACGCATGTTCAGCATCTTTCGATTTAAAACCCATTGTTACTGTATACTCTGCATTGCTATGGGTCATAAATACAATCTCAATATTGTTATCAGCAAGTGCCTTAAAAAGCCTCGGAAAGAAACTCCTCTTATCACGAGAATCGTTACCGCGAATGGAAATAATAGAAATATCATCAATACTTGAAATACCCTTGATAAGGCTTCCATTACTATTTCTACTTGTAATTAGCGTTCCTTCCTCCTCAGGTTTAAATGTGTTTTTAACCTTAACTGAAATATTGGCGCTGAATACCGGAGCAATACTTTGAGCATAGATTACTTTGGCTCCAAAGTGAGATAACTCCAATGCCTCTTCATAGGAAACAGAATTTAAAGTTCTCGATCGCTTCACTCGCCTTGGGTCCGCTGTCATAATACCATCAACATCTGTCCATATTTCCAATAGATCAGCAGTTAGTCCGCTTGCTAAGATCGATGCGGTATAGTCGGAACCACCTCTTCCTAAAGTAGTAAACTCATTATCAACTGTTCCAGAAATAAATCCGGGAAAAATGTTGATCGCTTTAAAATCTTTGGATATCGCTCGAATATTTTTAGCCGTTAAATCAGATAACACATTCGCCTCGCCGAATGACGCATCTGTTTTTATAATGGATCTGGAGTCAAACCATTTGGCTCTGGAATCATTTGAATCAAAGAAAGCCGCTATGATCAATGAAGATAGAAGTTCACCAACACCTAGTATATAATCTAAACTCCTACTCGTTAGTTCTTTTAATAAGTATACACCTTCAAGGATTCTTAAGAGTTTGCCGAATACTTCATCCAACTCAACAATCACTTTTCCACATAAATTACTACTCAATTCTTCATGTCGTTTTCTTATACTTTCATAAGTATTTAAATAATGACTGTTTCCTTCTCTTGCTTCTAAGGCAAGTTTGTGCAATTCATTGGTAGTATCTCCAATTGCCGAAACAACCACTGTTACTGGAAAACCATTGCTATTAACAATCTTTCTAACCTGTCTTATGGACGTTTCACTGCCAAGTGAAGTGCCTCCAAATTTTAAAACTTTCATACTAACGCATAAAAAAACGCCATTCCCTTTTAGAAGAATGGCGTTTCAGTTATTTGAAATAAGCAGCAACTACCATTCTCTCCAACGGGTTGTCCCGGTGATTGTAATGATAATAGTTGTTGTGCTTGTTAAATTCATTTGAATATAAAAGTAAGCGTATCAATCAAAAAACAAAATGATTTAAAAGAAAACATTATTAAAATGAATTAAAAACCGATAGTAACAGATAATCTCAAATGGTAGTCGAGTATTGAGAGATGTTACTATTGTATATTTTAGTCTAATGAAAAATAAAGCTGTTTGGCAAATCTTATTTGAATTCCTATCTATAGTCTTTGCAGTGCTTTTAGCACTTGGTTTAAATTCTGCTAAGCAGAATTTGGACTTTAAAAACGAAGCTCAATTTTTAACTCAAAAAATCATTGAAGAGTGTAAAAGAAATAAGCTAGAGCTCGATTCGGTATATCATCAAAACAATGAATATAAGATCTATTTAGATTCACTTCAATCCCTAGATAAAATCGAAGGCAATTTCACAATAAGTATTGCTAGTGAACTACTTACCAAGAGCGCCTGGGATTTCACAAAAGTCTCAAGATCATTTTCATATTTGGATGAAAACTTCCTGAATGATGTAGCTGAATTATATGAAAAGCAAGATTATTATATGCTGATTTCAAATCAAATGTTTCAAAATATGGGCGAGATGCTAATAAGTGATCCTAAGCCAGAAAAGACTGTCAATATATCAGCCTACTATCTACTAAACTTAAATGTCACAGCAGAGGACTTACAGCAGACCTACACACAATTCTTAAATAAATATCAATCTACAGAGTCGATTGATTAATTATCTTGCAGCGTTATAATAATAAGCAACATGACCTATCTAATAGTTACAATTGGCTACATACTTATTTTAGCCGGAATAATCATATATAAGAGCAGATCTGTAAAAAGTGAAGAAGATTTTGTTGTTGCAGGAAGAAACGTACCTGTCTATCTATTAGTTGGCACTCTAGTAACTACTTGGATAGGTTCTGGAAGTTTGTTCGGAACAGCCGGGTTGACTTTTCAAGTAGGTTTTTCTGAATTATGGTTCTCATTAGGTGCATGGATAG
Organism: uncultured Roseivirgaceae bacterium; assembly: GCA_964634415.1. Classification (GTDB taxonomy): domain Bacteria; phylum Bacteroidota; class Bacteroidia; order Cytophagales; family Cyclobacteriaceae; genus Ekhidna. Next base: position 6,545 of record CAZWLS010000215.1, read on the forward strand.
GAATACTTGCTGTTTATTTCATTGCAGCTAGAGTAAGACGAATCTCACAATATACGCTTACTGATATTCTTGAAAAACGGTACTCACCTGCTGCAAGATTACTTGGTACAATAACCATCATCGTCGCATATTTAATCATTGCAGGATATCAATTTAAAGGCGGTGGTAGATTTCTTTCAATCCTCACAGAAGGATCTATATCGGTGGAACAAGGGACTTTAATTACTTTCCTTATCATTATAGCTTTTACAGCTCTAGCAGGAATGGTTTCAATTGTCTCTATTGATATTTTTAATGGAATCATCATGATTCTTGCTATTATCCTAGCTGTGCCATTTGCAATAAGTGGTTTTGGCGGATGGGGCAACGTTGTTGATACCATTAATGAGGTGAGTCCAGATCACCTCTCCATTTTTGAAGGTCACGAGCCTATGTGGTATATCGGCATAATGCTACCTACACTTATACTGCTATTGAGTGAAAGCAGTGTATATCAAAAATTCTCATCAGCCAAGGACGCTAAGTCTGCTAAAAAAGCTGTAATGGGTATGTTTATAGGAGTTGTTGGAATTGAGTTTTTAATGTGTTTACTAGCGGTCGTTGGCTTTGCAATTTATGCCCATGATCCAAGATTTTTTCTTGCCGACGGTTCTGTAAATGCCCCTATGTCTGAAGAAATTATACTTCGAATTGGTTTTGAGCAACTCCCAGCGTTTGTTGGGTCTCTACTTTTTGCAGGAGGTGCAGCAATTATTTTATCTACGGGCAATACATTTCTAATGGTCACATCGACCAATGT
>CAZWLS010000216.1:0-7333 GCA_964634415.1 uncultured Roseivirgaceae bacterium
GTGTTTACGCTTTTTTCTAAATCGTTTGACGGATTTTCATATCTGACTAACTGCATAAGGTCCTTAAATCCCATAACGAAAAACAACATCTTGGGAACGAACTCTAACTTTTCCCGAATGTCGATGTCCTGTTTAAGTTTTTGGTGCAGTGGATTGTTGGCAAACTTCTGAGCTCCAAGCTGGAATTCTTCTCGGAGCTTAAAGTTTAAATCAATTTCTTCTTGAGTTTCTACTGTTTTTTGAACGTGAGTAATCATAGCTTTTTTTGATTTAAAATGTTATAAAAAAAGACAAAAACGTTATAAGCGTAATTATCTACTTAGAAATATAACTGATAAAAACCGCTATTTGTTATATTATCATATAATATTATTTCTCACAACGTATAGACATCAATAAATTGAATGGCTACCAAGTGATTCTGAAGGTGCATCTTTCGCCACCTTCCCTTCTTGTTTCTTTAGTAGAATCAAGTTGAACTTTTAAGAATGAGCCTTCTGGTTTAAAAGTTCTGGCAATATGAACAATAAGCCCCTCTTCAAATTTGCTTGGATATGGGGTATGACAAACGAGGATTGCTTCTTTGTTGGCTTCATCATATCTCACAAGATCGTAGTGGCCAATACCTTCTGTCATTTGACCAGTATTTGGATCAAACATTGGTTTATTGTTTTTTCTGTGATTCATATGATAAGCCACATCTATTGATCTAAGAGCACTTTCTAAGCCATCCATTGGAGGGAAGGCGGCTCCTTCCATCACTTCTTTACCGATCATAAAAAGGTTCATCTCGCCTATTGAATCTGCAATCTCTTTCATCGCATCCAAAAGAGATTGCAAATCGTTCCATGCTCCTTCTTCGGTATTCAGGCCATATTTCTCAATGATTTCTTGTTTACGTTGTTTGCTTAGTGCTCCTAGCGCAACTATTGGTAGTTCGTTACCACCGGCCTCTATGCCGGTTTCGAAAGCTTTGTATTCTGCCATATTTTGTGGGTTTTTGGCAAAAAAATAAAGCAGTACAATTAATAATACAAAATAACTGAATACATTATGTTTGATTTATCAAATGATAACGACCCGGAGCTATTATACCGTTAGGATCCAGATGATCTTTGATTACTTGCTTCAAAGATTTCATGGGGTCTTTTACATTTGATAAGTAAGAAGCCATGTTTTCCACATCAAGCCTATAAGGATAGATTCCATTGTTTTTTAACATATTCAAAAGCTCTTCTGCCCATTTTCCTGCTTTATCTATTTCTTCTTGGTTATTTCTGTTGAAATAGACGCGAGAAAAGACTTCAAGTGAATACTCATCAAGTCCAATTATCGAAATAGCTGGATTAAATGAAGTGCTTTTTGAATATTCCAAAATCAGATCAATGATTTTGGCACCATCTTTAGAAAATGGTATAACAGGTAATACACATCGAAATCCGGGTAACTCTTTATAAATATCCAGGTCTGGATTTTCTTCATTTAACACCACTCCAAACGCTTTGGCTGTTGAGATCAAGGAATGGTCATTTGGCATCCCATTGTATCTGTCAATTCTTACTTGAACTGGTGCAAGGGCAGATGAATGATCGCCCTCGGAATCATACTTTCTAATCTCTTCGACTATATCAGCTAAGGCTTTGTTAACAATACCATTTTTTGCAGAACGAATATCTGACTCTCCATGTGTGACAAACCAGCAAATCCATTTGCTTTCGTTGGCAGAAGCTTCGAATAATTCGAAGATTTTTGGATCATTTTGACTGTCTATCTCTAATGAATGACCAACTATTCCCTTTCTGACCAAGAGACTGAAAGCACTAAGAAAATCACCCAGTTTTTCATTTTTAATTATCGATAGGTGAAGTGTGAAACTTTGTTTGGGCATTAAATTGATGACAGCTTCAGTTACAATTCCCAGATTTGATTGAGTAAATAGATGAGTGAGGTCGGGTCCAAGGCCATACTTGTAGAATGAAGTGGTATCGTCGTGGTAAGAACCAAAACCAGTTGAAAATTCATCGCCTTTTGAGCTCATGATTTTCAGCTCTCTAATGTCATTCGCACGTTGACCATTCTTCCCACTACCTCGCTCCAATGCATTAGCTAAGATGGATGAATGAGCATCGCTGCCAGTGACATTAAGGATTAAGTCCGGGTGATTTGATTTAAGGTAGTTAGCTAGTTGAATTTGAGTAACACCCGGTTGAACCTTCGCATAAGCAAGTGATTCATTTACTTCAATGATTTCATTTAAACCTGAAAGATTAATAATGTCTGAATCAACAACGGGTAATTTTGATCCAAGTCCCCAATTGTGACCGGTTGAAATGGGATATATAGGTCTAACGTTTTTATTAGCAAAAACCAAAATTTCTTTAAGATCAGCAATTGAATCAGGTTTCCAAATATTGGAAATCTTCCGTGACGGGAATTCCGTCACATTTAGTGAGTAGTCTAGTGTCACATCCATTTGGTTTACCTTTATATTAAAGATAATGTTTTGGTAGTATCAAAACGACTTATTACACATAATGTTATTAAGTCAATTAAATACGATACTTTAAGCCACTAGCGGGCGTGTCCTTTAATACTTATCTTTAAGAAAGAATTTCAACCAATATCAATATGAAGAATTTACTATCTCTTTGTATTTGGCTACTTGTTACACCATTCGTTTACTCTCAAGATTTAATAGGCGCATGGACGTGGATAGAAACTGGCGATGAAGGCGGACAAGTAAAAGGAGTCGTCACATTTACCCAGGGATATCAAGTGGCGGCATGGTTTGATGCAAAAACAGGGAACTTTATAAGAACCAATGGTGGCACATGGAATTTGGATGGAAATACAATGACTGAGGTTGCGGAGTTCAATTCTGAAGATCCAGAAAAAGTTGGAAAAGAAGTATCGTTTGAAATCGAATGGAATGGCACAGATAAAATGAGAATTGTTGGTATGGATACTTGGGCTGAACGTGTGGACGATGGTGAGCCCGGCGCTTTGGCTGGTGCCTGGCTAATATCAGCTAGAAAACGGAATGGCGACCTTCAACCAATTAATACGCTTCGTCCGCGAAAGACAATGAAGATTTTATCTGGCACCAGGTTTCAATGGGTAGCTTATAATGTTGCTACCAAGCAGTTTATGGGTACTGGTGGAGGTACTTATACCACTGTGGATGGTAAGTATACTGAAAACATAGAATTTTTCTCTCGGGATAATAGCAGAGTAGGAGCAAGCTTAGAATTTAATTATGCTATTGAAGAAGGCGACTGGCAACATTCAGGTAAAAACAGTCGTGGAGAGCCCTTATTTGAGATATGGACTCAAAGAGATTGAGGTTATTCTTTGGCTAAAATGTCATCACAGAATTGAATGAGTTTTTGTATTGATTCAACATCATTGAAAAATATTTCTTGCTCTTTAAGGTATTGCTTCAATTCTGGCTTGTGATCTCGTAGCAATTCGGAAATATTTCTTTTGTTAACATAGTCGGCCATTCGATCTCTTTTATCATAAAAGATCAGCGTTAGTTTGTTCTTTTTGCCGTTTGATGCACCTCCATTTAACCTGTATTGTGTTACTGAGGTGGATTCTGTGATGAGTAGGTTTAAAAAATTTCCCTCATGAATCAGCTCCATGAATTGGTAATCGTTGTACCCTAAAGATATGGTGATGAAATTTCTATTTGCTGAACGAACGCTGTCGTAAAAATGAAATTTAAGAACTTGTCTTGGAGTTAGCGTAACCTCTCTTTCTTTCACTTTCACCCTAAGGATGCCACCAGGTATAATCGGATTTATTGCAAATTCAGCGTTCTTTATACTTTTCTTATTGGCTAAGTAGATGCTTCCTTTTAGCCATTCACTTGGAGATTGTTCTGAACCATTGCTACGATCTTTAATTTGACCTTGCAGTAGAATAGGTAGAATGATGATGAAAAATGCTATAAGGTATTTCACAATTTTCATTTTCCAATTAATTCGTATTAATGGGATCTCCAACCTTTATTATCCCGCGGGTAAGTGCTAGTGTATTTACGCCAAATATTACGTCGTTTCCGTCTCTCCGATAGGTTGCCAAAGTTTTCAGAGGCTCTTTTCCTATCTGGCCTGTATCCTGATCGATTGTCGTAAATATGCATCTTTTACATGGATGGGTAACATGGAATTGCACATCCCCGATCTCAATTTTTCTCCATTGATCTTCAACAAAAGCTTCTCCACCAGTAAAAACTATGTTTGGTCTGAAGCGATTCATGGGGAGCTGAGATTCTAACCTTTTATTTAGATCTGCTAAAGATGATTCGCCAAGTAATAAGTATGGGTAGCCATCAGCAAAACTGACATTTTCGTTATTCACTGCTTGTTCCGGATTCACAGGACGAGCTGCAGTTTCCTTCATAAACACCAACCTGGATGGGTCACCTATAATTTCTGAAAACCACTCATTGATATGGCTAGGAGCTTCATGTGCCGCTACATGATCATTCCATACTTTCACTTCTACGTTTTTACCACCATCTAATACCAACGGGACCTCCATATCTGGCATACCCTTGTATGATGCCACAATGTTTTCATTATCTATGGATACACTCACCTGGGATAAATGCGGATGGGTTCTCTGCGTTATGAGGCTATTATCTTCATTAACTAGCATCCAGCGCCTATCATGCTTAAATCCTCTTTCTAGTACTTCTGCTTCTTTTAAGGAAATGCCCTGAAGAGACTTTATAGGATAGATGTATAGGCTAGATACTTTCATGTCCAGTTTACTTAAACTCGAAACTATCCATTATTTGTAATGCTATTTCATTGTAATTGTCGTATTCTCCAATTTCGGCAGTAAAAGTTAAAACGTATGCATTGCCATTCTTCACCCAATAACGTTGGTGAAATTTGAGTTTATAACGGCCCATTGTTCCAGTATAAATTATTTTATGGTAGTCCTTTTCACGTTTACTTTCAATAATGGTACTAGCCTGAAGTAAAGTTTTGATCTGATTTTCTGATACTTCAATATAGCCGGCAAGATCTAAATCTTGAGAAGAAATGTCTTGTTCAATGAGATTGACATTTTCTCTGAATTGATCCCCATACAACCCAACGGGTGAGAAAAGACCAAATGTCATACCCATCTGGCCAGATTGGTTTAATTCCCAAGTATTTGGATACTTAATTATATAATTTTCGCCATTTAGTGTTTCAAATTCATTTTGACCAAATGACAACAATGAAGTTAAAAGCAGAATTAGTATCAGGTGATTTTTCATGATTAGTTCTTTGTCCAATTATCTCTTAAAGTGATGGTTCTATTGAAGACCAAATTTTCGGTAGTTGAATCTTCATCTACTCGGAAGTATCCAATTCTTTCAAATTGCATTTGATCTCCAACTTTTGCTTCTTTCAATGAAGGTTCTAGTACCGCATTAGTATTAATATTTAATGAATCTGGGTTAAGATGGTTTTTAAAATCATCGTCAATTGCATTGAGGTTTTCAGTTTTAAATAAGCGATCATATTCTCTTATCTCTGCTTTTACAGCATGTGGAACGGATACCCAACCAAGGGTTCCTTTCACTTTTTTACCACTGGTATCCTGTCCGCTTCTAGTTTGAGGATCGTATTCTGCATAAAGCTCTTCAATGCTGCCATCATCAGCCTTTTTATAGCCTGTACACTTGATGATATATCCGAACTTTAGTCTCACCTCACGATCAGGACCTAATCGATACCATTTTTTTGGACTTGGAGGATCTTCCATAAAATCGGATTGGTCTACATAGATCTCTCGCGTAAGTGGCATTTGACGTGTTCCGGCAGATTCATCTCCAGGATTGTTAACTGCAGTCATCATTTCTGTTTTGTCCTCAGGCCAATTTGTAATAATTACCTTCAGCGGATTCATGATGCCAAATACCCTGTTGGTTGTTGCATTTAGGTCCTCTCTTACTGCATGTTCAAGTAATGCAATGTCAGTAATACCGTTTCTTCTAGCAACACCGATTGTGTCAGCAAATTTTCGAATAGATGCTGGTGTAAAGCCTCTTCTTTTAATTCCGGAGATAGTTGGCATTCGGGGATCATCCCAACCTTTAACATGACCTAATTCTACCAACTCTCTCAGGTTTCTTTTACTCACAATGGTATAACCTAAGTTGAGTCGGGCAAACTCTGTTTGCTTAGATGGATAAATCTCCAATTCATCAATTAGCCACTCGTATAACGGACGGTGAACTTCGAACTCCAACGTACAAAGTGAGTGCGTAATCTTTTCCATCGAATCAGACTGACCATGTGCAAAGTCATAGGTAGGGTAGATACACCATTCGTCGCCTGTTCTGTGATGCGCCATATGTTTGATACGATACAATATCGGATCTCGCATGTGCATGTTTGGGGAACTCAAGTCTATCTTGGCACGCAACACCCTTTCTCCATTTTCAAATTCCCCGGCCTTCATTCTTTTGAATAGGTCCAAGTTCTCTTCGACTGATCTGTCACGAAAAGGACTTGGCTTTCCTGGCTGAGTAGGAGTGCCTTTCAATTCATTAAATTCTTCTTGAGATAAATCGTCAACGTAAGCAGATCCTTTTTCGATTAGTCGGACTGCCATATCGTATAGTTCTTGAAAATAATCTGAGGTGAAAAACAAACGATCTTCCCAATCGAATCCCAACCATTTGACATTTTCTTTTATTGACTCTACATATTCAGTATCCTCTTTTTCCGGGTTGGTATCATCAAATCTCAGATTACACGTTCCGTTGTATTTTTCAGCTAGTCCAAAATTCAAGCAAATGGATTTGGCATGACCAATATGCAAATAGCCATTTGGCTCTGGTGGGAATCGAGTTATTATCGAGTCGTGCTTACCCTCTTTCAGATCTTTCTCGATCATTTGCTCAATAAAGTTCAATGATTTTTTTGCCTCGTCCATAGTTTAAAATTAGGGTGCAAAAGTAGGGCAATGATCAGTAAAATCTATCAATATGTACGTCAAGCAAAGACTGACATTTTTTTTATTGAAAGCCGCAAGTTTTAAAAAGGCTTAACGTCTAAACATTTCAAGATCTTTTTTACCAGAAATTATCATAAGTAAATCATATGCTAGGTTTTTTTAGAAAGTCAGACGTTACAAATCTTCAAAAAAAGTACGATAAACTAATGCATGAAGCATACGTATTGTCCAAAGCAAATCCATCGGAAAGTATGGAAAGGCAAAAAGAAGCGCTGGAAATTCAGCGCCAAATTGTTGCCAAGCAAAAATGATTTTGATTTCTAGTCATCTCTAAGACCTGTAACAGGATTGGCTTGCGCAGGAGGTA
>CAZWLS010000217.1:0-7331 GCA_964634415.1 uncultured Roseivirgaceae bacterium
ATGTCTCTATCGTTGGATCCTCTTTATCCGCTAACTTCAGCTCATATTCAGCAAATTTTATCTCTTCATTTTTCTCTGGATAAAATGGTTCTTCAAAAGGCACATTAATATGAACAGGACCCTTTGGAAGAATTTGACTATTCTTTACTGTGTTTATCAACTCATTCTCATACCGAATAGCATCTGATTCATCTTCAATTATAGGTAGTTGAATAGAATGCTTTACATGGTTCTTTAGCACCTCAAACTGTCTTATTGTTTGTCCATCTCGTTGATCAACTAATCTTGGTGGACGATCTGCAGAAATAACAATCAGAGGTATTTCACGATAATATGCTTCAGCTATTGCTGGTGCATAATTTAAGAGTGCTGTTCCACTAGTACAGCATAAAACGACTGGCGAATGAGTTATCTGAGCAATCCCAAGAGCAATAAAACCAGCGGCTCTTTCATCTGGTATGATTCGCTTTTCAATTTTTTGGTTTCTAGCAAATGAAACAGTCAGTGGTGCATTTCTGGAACCAGGTGACATTACTGCATGTCTAACTCCTAATTGGTAACAGATCTGTGATGTATTGTAGACGGTAGGGTGAAGCACGTGTTAAGATAACTTTAGTTATTGTCAATTAGTGATCCTAAAATGCTCATCTTCATCTCAGTTTCTTCAAATTCTTTTTGAGGATTAGAATCTTCTGTGATCCCAGCTCCTGCATAAAATCGAGCAATATTTCCTTTAACCCTTACACACCTTAAGTTAACAAACAAACTCGTAGTACCGTCACAGTTTACTGGTCCTAAAAAACCTGAATAAAATTCCCTATCGTAACCTTCAATTCTTTCTATCCAAGGTTTTGTTTCTAGAATAGGCATGCCACAAACTGCCGATGTAGGATGAAGTAGCTCCATCATTTGATCTGATAGTCGGTCAAAAGCAACTTCGCTGTAGTTGACGATAAACTCTGTCTTCAGGTGTGCCAGACTTCCTGCTTTTATAGTCTTAGGTCCATGTTCATGAAACTCTCTCAGGCGTAATTTTTTAAAGCAGTTTATTATATATCTACTAACAAATGCTTGTTCTTCAATCTCTTTCTGTGTCCATGCTATTTCACTTAAACTTTGATCCTCTGTTAACTTCTTAGTTCCAGCGAGTGATACAGTCTTAAAAACAGCCTTATCGTCTGATAACAGTAGTTCCGGAGTAGCTCCAATCCACAATCCTTTATCTGGAATGAAGGTCACACTTACAAATGCATTATGATACTTATTGGAGATCTTTTTATAAAAATCCCATGCGGCGAAATCATGGTTAAGTTGTAAGTCTTTATATCTTGAAAGAACTACCTTCTCAAATAATCCATCCTTTATAGCATTGACAGCTTCTTGCACATTAGCATTAAAATCACCTGTAAAGTGTTCAGGTATCGTTTTTTGCAAGAAAATGTCTTTTGGGCTAGTGGAATTGATCTTTGCTTTTAAATTATCAATCTGAGAATCAGTTACCCTGGGATTTACACTTAATTCTTCATTTTTAATGACAATGTCTGCCTGAATGTAGTAAGGAGATACAGGGTGGTTATCTTTAAACTCATTGACGATAAATCCTGCATCTAAATCTTCAAGTTGTATTCTATCAACTTTTCTACACTCTTCCAACGAAATAATTAACTGATAATCACTTGAATTAGGCATCCTCCATAAAGCAAAAGCTATTCCCGCTAATTCGAGCTTGTTGATCAACTGATCAAGCTTATCTACCTCAATTATATTTTGAAGCTCAGTCACTATTTTCTATCTAATATCGCTAACGTTATTCTACTTACTGCAACAAGTTGATTTTCGTCATTTCGAATGTCTATTCCCCAAACTTGTGTGCTTCTTCCCAGGTGGACAGGTTTTGCAACACCAGTTACAAGTCCGTCTTTGGCAGATTTAATATGGTTAGTGTTGATCTCAAGTCCTACAGCATATTGTTTATTTAAATCAATAGTTACCGTAGAACCAACACTGCCCATTGTTTCAGCCAACGCTACAGATGCACCTCCGTGTAACAAGCCCATTGGTTGCTTTGTTCGATGATCAACTGGCATTGTAGCTACCAGATAGTCATCACCAATTTCAGTAAATACAATACCTAGATGATCTACCATGCAACCTTTCGACATACTATTCAAAGCATCGAGCTCAAGGTATTCGGGGAAAATTCGTTCATTTGCCATTATATAAGCAAACCAACGTAAAGCAAGTTTGAAAAACAAGACGATTTACATTCTTCGACACGGAGAAACAGATTTTAACCTAAAAGGAATGGTGCAAGGGAGGGGTGTAAATGCATCACTCAACAGCAATGGCATTGAACAAGCAACTAAAGTTGGAGAGCATTTGTCATTAATCAACTTTGATAGCGTATTCACATCTGAGTTAATCCGTACTAAAGAAACGGTTGGCCAATTCAAACTTAATGGCACACCTGTTTCATCTCATGACGGTTTTGATGAGATAAGTTGGGGGAATCAAGAGGGTAAAGTCGCATCTTATGATGCTAAGAATCTTTATGCTGATACTGTTAATGGATGGCGTAGGGGGGAGCTCAACTTAAATGTTGGAGGTGGAGAAAGCCCATTGGAGGTAATGGCGAGACAAAAAGATGCTATGAAAACAGTGCTAGACAGTGATTCGGAGAATACCTTGATTTGTATGCATGGAAGAGCAATGAGAGTACTTCTATGTTGGATCCTAAACTATCCACTCAATTATATGGATGGCTTCCCCCATCAAAATTGTTCTTATTATGTTATAGAACAGAGGTTGGAATCATTTTATCTCAAAGCGTTTAATCAGACTGATCATTTGAAATAGCATGTGCAAGTCCAATCTTTATTTCTCCCCATGTGTAGCTATCGGGTAAGGCTGCTTTAATTTCACCTGACTTTGTGAGACCCTGACTGTAGCATTTCATAATAGCCTTTATTTTAGATGGTTTCATGATCTCTTCAATCTGCAATAAGCCATTTTGAACGAATTGAGCTAAGTGACTTTCTATGGTTCCTTCCACAAGACCCCTTTCCTCAGCTATCACCGCTATAGACTTACCTTCTTTGAACATGTCAAATGTAATTTGGGCAGTAGAAATTTTGTCTTTGGATACTGACTTAGAAAGTTGGCGAAGATTTGAATTTCCTCTTAGTGTTTCCTTTGTTAAAGGGACACCTTCATTCAGATGTTGAACCAAAAGATTCAGCTTCACGATTTGTTTTAATTGATTAGCTACTAACTCCTTAAGATCAACTAGTTCCGATCGATAAGTTTTGGCTTTTGTTTGTGTCTTTAGTGTTCGATGTTGAGTTACTATTCGATCAATTATTTCATTAAGAATATTTCCAAAGTAATCAGCAGCTTTACTCATCCGTTCTGCCAGTAAGTGCAGGTCTTTTGAAATGAGGATTTTCCTAATTTGTCTTAGAAAGTTTTCTCCGACCTCCTTTAAGGGAAAGGTATCATTTATCAACTCGTCCGTCCATGGCAAATGCTTTTGTTTGAGAGACCTGTTTTCATCCTTGTTAAATGTTCTTTTATGATTCACCAGCTCATTCAACATTGGATCGAGTAAAAACGCCCATTCGGCATACTCAGCAATAAAGCTTAATTGATCATTTTCTAGCCTTTGTTCCAGTTGAGCAGAACTGTCAAAGCTGTCTATGTAGTATTTTAACTGGTCATCTATTGAAGGTGCTTTTTGAGGCAAGGGACTTGATAAGATAAGCCCATTTAAGGAAGTCAATCTTGATAATGCCACATAAAGTTGTCCCGCAGCAAATGTTCCCTCTAAGTCAAGAATAGCCTTATCGAAAGTTAAACCCTGGCTCTTATGTATGGTTACAGCCCAAGCTAATTTCAATGGGTATTGCTTGAAAGTACCAATAACCTTTCTGTCTACCTCTTGGCTCTCCTTATCTAATATATATCGGCTATTTTCCCATTCATATTGATCAACCGTCACTTCAGTATTATCTTCAAAAACAACTTTAATTCTATCGTTGAGGCTAGAAATTGTTCCAATTTTCCCATTAAAAAATTGGCCATTTCCACTAGGATCATTCTTAATAAACATGACTTGAGCACCTTCTTTAAGTCTCAAATCAAAATCATTTGGAAAAGCATTTTCTGAGAATTCACCATCAACCTCTGCAATAAAAGAATGTATCTCAGAGGTTAAGCTGTCCAATTTGTTCTGATTGATTTTGTCAGCTTTACTATTATGCGTAGTTAGGTTTATATACCCATCGTTTTGTCTCGCTTCAGTCTCGTAATAGCTATTTAATAAGTTTATATCCTCATGATTGAGATCATTATGTCTAAGTCTATTTAAGAGATCAATGAATAGTTGGTCACTCTGTCGGTATACCTTGTCGAGCTCTACTCTTATCGGCGGATTCTCTTTTAACGCCCGTGCTTCAAAGAAATACGGGGAAGGATAAAATTGCCTTAACAAGGAGCCCTCATCATTTCTTACGACTGGTGGCAACTGCATTAAGTCTCCTATAAACAATATCTGAAGACCTCCAAAAGCATCGTGCTGCCTCTTTCTCAATTTACGAAGCGTGTGATCAATACAATCGAGTAAATCAGCTCTCAGCATACTCACTTCATCAATGATCAACAATTCAAGTTCATTAATCAGCTTTCTTTTCTGCGTCCCAAACTTCGCATCTTTAAATAAAGATGAAGGAGTGCTTACTTGAATTCCACGATCTTCAAACGGTATGTTTTCGGGAATAAAAACACCAAACGGTAGTTGTAAAAGCGAGTGAAGTGTAACACCCGAAGCATTTATTGCAGCTATACCTGTTGGCGCCGCTACGGCAGCATTTTTATAAGTATTAGCAATTATATTTCTAAGAAAAGTCGTTTTCCCTGTACCTGCCTTTCCTGTCAGAAAAATATGTCGATTTGTGTTATTTACGTATTTGGCTGCTAATTCCGCTGGTTCCACTTATTTCAATTGTGATGAACTTGAAGGCCAAATTATGCGAAAAGAATTCATTTTCGAACAAACAGTGATTCATTATCTCTTTTACACATAACTAATTATCAGCTCAAATATTAAAAATTGTCATTTCTATTCGACATCTTTAATGAACTAATTACGCTAACCACCATTTTTCTAAAACAATGGATACATACTACATTGAATTATACCAAAATCTTAAGGGATATGATCAGCCAGACACCACTAGTTCTAGTACCATTAGTATCCAAAAAGGACGATATTCATTAGTAGAGCTAAAAGTTAAACACCCTACAAATGATACAGACTACGCTTTCATTCAACTAGCTTCTGGAGAGAGGAAATGGATTTGCCTTCGATGGAAAGACGATGAATATGGCAAATTGACTAGGGGAAATGATGCTGGAGGACTAAATATTGATTTTAGCAGCGACCCAATGTCAATCGATGAATCAGTATTGATAGACTTACTTCCATTGTTTAATGACTTCATATATGATTTACGTAATACAACATATCCTTTTCAATTGAAAGGAATCAATCTTCCACAAGCACCACCATCATTGAACAACTGTTGCACTTTTGTTGAGGCTATTGTTGTTGGAGCGTGGCAAAAATCGCATTCAAATTTTCAATGGGATAACACAAAACACGGACAGATGATGATTTTCTCTGATGAAGATTATTATTCTCCTGTGACATGCCTGGTTAATACCGATATGGCTATGGAAATTAATTCTGATGCTAAACCACATAAATGGACAGTTATTCAAGGTTGGAGAAAACAATGGTCTGGTGGCCATACGTTTATCATTTTAGATCATCATCAGGAAACTGACAGAGTTCTTACATTGGAGTCAAATAAAGCATTTAATCTTGATGGTGTAGGCTATCGTATGCTAGGAAACTACAGAGATGTTAAAAAACCTACCAATGACTGGTGGCAGGATTCAAGACTTCCAACATGGGAGAAAATTAAATCAACCTATAAATTCAGAAAACAGTGTGTACTTAAAGTGAATAACATTAGCTGGATTTAGTTTTCACTAATTTTTATAGAAGTTAAGCAGAAATAGTATCTACCAAGTATCTTAGAATGGTAGATGGCAAAACAAAAAATTCATGCCGAGGTAGGTAAGCGCGTAATTGAGCTTTCAAACCTGGATAAAGTACTTTATCCGGAAGATGAAATAATGAAAGCCGAAATTATTGAATATTATTTAAAGCTCGCACCTACAATTCTAAATCATATTCGAGGAAGAGCGCTTTCTTTAGTAAGGTATCCAGATGGTATATATGGTGAACAATTTTTTCAAAAACATAGACCAGATTGGACACCTGATTGGATCGATTATAAGAGATTAGGACAAGAGAGGAAGAAAGAATATGTTGTAGCCAGGGAAGAGGCTACACTAGTATGGCTTGCCAATCTAGCATGTTTAGAAATTCATCAAATACATAGCTTTTCTGAAAACAGCGACAAACCTGATTATATTGTATATGACTTAGATCCACCAGAAGATGGATCCTTTCCCTTAAAAGAATTAAAGGATATTGCTTTTGGGCTCAAAGAACATCTGGAACGCTACAATTATCATGTTTTTATTAAAACCACTGGAGGTAAAGGCCTTCATATTGTCACTCCAATAGAACCTCGTTACTCCTTCGAAGAATGTTTTCAAGCTGCAAAAAAAATAGCCAGCGATTTTATTAATAAGGAGAAGCGAACAACACTTCACATAAAAAAGGAATCGAGAAAGGGTAGAGTACTTGTAGATATTTATCGAAACAGACCTTCGCAGACGATAGTCTGTCCATATAGCTTAAGAGGTCGTAGGGGAGCCACTGCTTCTACACCGATCAGCTGGGATGAACTAAATGAGCTAAAAGATCTGTCGGATTGGAATATTCGGACCACTGTAGATAGGGTTCTATCCGAAGGCGATGCATGGGAGCAAATTAGGGGATGGGCAGTACCATTACACACAGATAAGAGAGCAGCAATTGCAAAAGAATTACCTCCAAATAAAAGACATAAGACCCCCAAACAACTCGAAGACTATGAAAAGAAAAGAGACTTCAATAAAACTCCTGAACCTTTAATTTCAGACAGTGATTCTCCTGGTAGCAGATTTTGTATTCAAAGGCATCATGCTTCACACCTTCATTACGATCTTAGGTTGGAGCAAGACGGTATTTTGAAATCGTGGGCAATTCCAAGAGGTATGCCTCCAATACCAGGAGTTAAAAGACTTGCAGTGCAAACTGAAGATCATCCACTCAAGTATTTAACATTCGAAGGCGAGATACATAAAGGTGAATATGG
>CAZWLS010000218.1:0-7303 GCA_964634415.1 uncultured Roseivirgaceae bacterium
CTATGATAAAGAAGGTGAAAAGCAAACTTCTACAGATTGGCATGAAGTACGAATATTCACTAAAGAAATATCTGATTCCTTTTTGAACCTACTTAAGAAAGGTGCAAAAGTTTCCATCCAGGGAACACTTGCTTACAACGAGTGGGAAAAAGATGGAGTGAATCGAAAAGATGCATTCTTTGATGTAAGACCTGGTGACATAGATGTAACACCTCTAAAGACTATTCAAGAGTAAATAGTGTGGTTATAGTTTGATGTTGATTCAAAAGGGTCCGAATACGGGCTCTTTTGTCTTTTTCAATTACCTATGATTGATAATCTTCTACACCTTTATGATATTTGATGCTATTAAGAACCTTACTCATGAAAAAGCTATTCCCAATACTCTCTATCTTATTTGTCCTTAGCGCCTGCAGCTCAGGAACCGGTGATGCTAATGAAGTGGCATTTGTAGCAGATGGTGTCGAAGTAACCAAGTCAGATCTATTCCATGATTTGAATGCTGCCAAAAATCATTACGCCGAAATTGATAGTCATTCTGCATTAATAAAATCTTCACGACCATTCTATCTATGGTCGATATTGCATGATAAATTTGATCAAGAATTATATAATGAACTGGTTAAGACTTCGCCTACCCTAGCTATTAGCTATGATGCTGTTTCCTATAAAAACAAGAATGAATACTCTCTTTACTTAGATTCATTAGTCGAAATAAATATCGACTTACATCATCATTCTAACTATTGGAAAACTGAATCAAAGGAAAGTCTTGAATATTTAAAAGAGAATAATTCGCTTTTATACAACCATATTATGGGTATGAAAAACGATCTAGAAAGAACCTTCATTGACAGATTAAAACCAGCCAATCTCTAATGTCAGAACTCCTTAAAAACAAGAACGACTACACCACTGTAGCCTTTTTTAAGGATACTTCACCATACATTCCTAAGAATGATGCAGAGACAAAAGCCTTAGATCTTCTAAAATCACTCAAGTTCAAGGATCATCATATCAGAATATTGCTTGAAGCCGATTCTTTGCCTCTAAGCCAGCTGTTATTAGAAATAGAAGAAGCAAAACTAAAGGCTGACCTCGATCATGCAATAAGACCAGGAAAACACCTAGCAGATGTCATGCGTCAAAAATTCGGCATAAATTTCAACCAGGATACCAAAACCAATACCATGAAGTATGTGCATGATCTAAAAGAATATGCACGATGGCTTGATAAAAATAACATCAGTTGGACCTATATAAACGTCTACGCCCGAAGAGATAGATCTAAGCAACTTGGTCGGATTTATGCTGATCAGCCTATTCCTAAGCGGATTAATTAAGAGAAATTGAACTATTTTTTTTAAAAATTAATTTTGATATTCATCAATTTTAGGATTAGCACCAAATTAAGAAAAGTGTTACTGTAGTACTTATGATTATTAATTATTTACTATACTTACGTGTTACTAATCGTTAAAACAGGTGAAAAAGGATAAAAACGGCACTATTTCTGTACGTAAAACGTTTATGATTCAGACCTCAGATGTCGATGATCTACTAGATATTGTACATACTGTTAAATCCAATGGAAACTACACCTACACTCAAAGAGAAGCACTTTCTGAAGCTATCGGGCTATTAAAAAGTCAGAAGAAACAAGAATTTGGAAAAATATTAAAGTCGGCCAATGTATAGATATAAAAACAAAGCGGCTATTGTAACTGTTCAAAACGGTAAAGTCACCATCGTTCCATTAATGGAACGTAAGGCAACGGCAAATCCTGCTTTAGGAGTGAAAGTAAGGGCAGGAATGCCTTTAGGTAATGGTAAACTGGCAACCGCTAACCACCAAGTTCATACTGCAAGTACTGGAAAAGTTAAATTAAAGTCAAATGCAACAGTTAACATAGGTGATATTGGTGAAGTGGCTGTCGCTTTTGCTGATGGAGCGACCAATGCTCTCGATGTAATTGGCCATACAGGCAAATTATCTGCACATAAATATCGACAAGAACGTCTTAATGCCAGAAAATTTAGGTATGGTAGATATAAAGCGAAACAAATCAGAGATGCATTAAGGCATATGGATGACTAAGAAAAAAGACGATAACAACCTCCCACTCAAGGTAATTCAAGATATTGAGCATCTTCCGGATGAAGAAAGAGTTCAAGTCCTTAATCAGGTTTATCAGAAGTTCTCAAATGAAATTTACATTTTCAATGAGTTCTCTATGATCTCCCCAGAGAAATTAAAAGAATATGAAAAATTATATCCTGATTTCGCAAAAAGGATGCTTGATGAATATCTAGAATATTTTAAAGAACGGAGAAAGCAGGAGAAACTTGATGCTGAACACGCTAGAAAAATTGAAAGCGAAGTAATTGAAAATGAACGCAAAGAACTTGAGGCTATCAAGGAGGAAAATGAAAAGAATCAACGCTACAATAGCGTAGGTCAAATTTTTGCTGGTATTATTACTACTCTTGTTATTATCGGAATTGGTTATTGCATTAAATTGGGACAAATAGATTTGGCCAAAACACTCGGTACATATACTTTGCTGATGGTAGCCATAATTTTTATTCTAAGAAGGTTACCTTCTCTTAAAGAAATAAAAGATCTTTTTAGCAAAGACCAAGATTCCAAATAGTATTAAATCCGCTCTGCAGAGAGCAGATCCTTCGAACTAAGTTCTAACAATATCTTTCTATCACCCTGAGATTCCCATAGTTCTATACTCAACACCTTTTTCTGCTCGATCGTAAATTTGTTAAATACAAACACTTTACTGACTTCCTCTTTACCTTCAACTTTTTCAATTGCTTCATTAAAAGTATAAATCGGTTTTATCTCTTCCTCCTGGACAACCTCATTCTTCATCGTCTTGTTTCCTTTTGCACGAACGAAGAACCCGGTGTATCCCCAGTCATAAACAATATTTCCTTTGTTCTCTATTTTGATACTTATGAATAGCTTATCACTACTACCACTGACAAAAATTCCATCCACCCAAAGTCGGATATTTTGTGTGTCTTCACCAGTTAATATTGGCCCTTCAATTTTGGTAATCTTATGCGATATCTGATACAACTCTTTGTCCTGATAGCTATTACCACGTGAATTTTCATTACCGCCAGTATGGGTGGTAGATGTGCTTCTGTTTGATTTTTTACTTATTGCCGCATCCAATTCTATATCATGGACAAATTGATTAGGCTTACCATAGACCAGAATAAAATTGTAATAGCCATCTTCACTTTCTACAAAAAGATTCGTGCTTTCAAAGTATTCTAACAAAGGAGTGATTTTGAGGCGATTGCCAATTATGTCCTTTGCAAAATCAAATACTTCTTCGCCACTATCGGGATCTATGTATTTTCCTCTACCATCATCGGCCTGTAAAATGTTGCTTTCGAAAATTAGATGTATAGTCCCATTCAAATCCATTCTAATTGTGTCGTTTTGACAATACACTAATCCCGTGCTCAAAAAACACATCATTATGATAAAAAACCTCATCTCAAGAATACTTTTGTTCCTGATGGTATGTCTGCGGCTGGATCTTCAATCTTGCGTTCAGCTGTGCCAGCAATGGTCCTTTTCTTTACTCCCGGGATTGCAATCCTAGAGCCAGTGTTGCCTACCACATCCCCTACTATCGAACGGGCTGCCCCTTTGGTTAAATCAATATTAACTTCCAGGCCTCTCCCACCGCTTATTGAATATGCTTCTAACTTTTGTTCGACATGAGATCCATTGATACTAAACCCATTCACATTCAAGTAAACACGACCAGAATTCGCATCTACCCTTGCTATGCCATCTATGATGGTATTGGCAGGGATATTTCTACCGTTTACTACTGCGTCCTGGAGAGTTCTTAGTTTAACTACATCATTGGTCTGTGCCTTAACATCACGGTGTACTACTGCCACTAATTCATTTTTACCATTATTGACTGACTCTGTTGAAGTAGCAGCGGTACTACTGCTTGTAGATGACGCACTAAAACCTGTTTTTCTACGCCTTTTTGGTTTACTTTCAGCAACCGTCGGTTGTGAGGCATCAGGCTCTTTTGCCACAGTTCTCACCGGTACATATACCACTTCTCTATCAACTTTTTCGTTCACTACCTCTTTGCTCACAGATTCTTCCTTTACTTCATCTGGTTCTACTTCCTCTTCATCTGTAGTCATGCCTCTTGCTTTATCAAAAAACTTGGATGGGTCTGAAACGGCCTTCTTTTCTCGCTCCATTTCCTGTTCTACTTTTTGAAGTGACTTTTTCATCGCTAGTTTATTTTCATATGCTTCTTGTGTCTTGGTAGGCTTGACATAGATCTTTTCTACATCTTCTGCTTTTATCGGTTCTTCTGAAGAACCATCACTTAATTCCACATATCCGACATATCCGAATATTAGCAGTACAAAAGGGACTACTATTAGCAATATTCTATGCTTCTTATTCATTGGATACAATTTTATCGTTCTCTACTTCGATGTTGAACAGCATGGCCCCTGCTACATTATCATAAGAAGCTGGATAATCTGAAATTTGAAACGTCAGGTTCATATGTCTTTTGCTGCTCCCTGTTGGACTTTCCAGTTCATTGATAGCAATGATGAAACCTGAATAGGGATAAGTGCTCATATCAATTTCTATTTCCTCTATTGTTATTATGCTATGTCCGGAATTTTCAAGAAGCCAATTGTCCAATCCTTGCTTTTGATAATATCGCTCATAGAGTCTGATTCCACTCTCATCAGAAAGAAGCAACGCCCTGTTTACACTTTTTTCTATGTTTTCTCTTTCCTGGCTAACATTCCAGAATAAGGACATAAACATTTCCACATGTTTTATGAGCTGGCCCATCCTTCGATCCCTTGAAATCAACTCACGTTGTCCAATAAAACTGGTGTTATCAGAATCTACCACCACTACACTGTTTTGGGCTTCTTTAATCTCTTTTGAGGCATAGATGGCAGTACCAAAAACACTAATAATAGAAATTCCCAGAATAACAATGAACCCCCACTTAATCTTGATGTGATCCTTTGCGAATGAATTATATATTTTTTGTTCTTCCATTATTTAGTGTTTTTAAGTGAATCTGCTACTGAGCTTACCTTTCCTGAGCTTGCCACCGCAGAAGCAGCAGCTGGTGCTGGCGATGCTTTGGCAGCAACTTTACCTGCAAGTGATGTAGCGCCCGTAGCAGCTAATGACAAGACTTTACCCGCATCACTGGTTCCCACAATAAATGAGGTCAACCAAAAACTGAGAATGTATAGTACTGTAACTATGGCATTGAATATCAAGAGCCCAAATGAGTTGCCATTCATACCCACGCTTGTTCCAGAAGCAATGGAAGTACCTATACCTTCCATCTCTGTCATGGAAACAGCTATTAATATTGTAGTCAATAAATTGACGACCATAAGATTCAAGGTTACACTCAACCATACCCCAAACCACTTGTCTAGCTTATCCTTGAAATTAGGAAGCACAGAAAATGCGATGACTAAAGGGCCAATGATGTAAAAGATCTTTGAGATGAGGTATGAAAGGCCCCCTACTACAGTCGAGACGATGTAGCCAATGATCACAAAGAAGCGATTGACTATGTTGGCAGCGAGATTATTAATCCCTCCTAAAACCATCTTCAGTGTTCCAGTAGCTCCACTCATTTCACTATTTTTCGATTCTTCTCTGTCACCAGTTAATGGATTCTCTTCTTCTCCTTCATCATCACTTAATGCCTGAACAGTTATTGCTCCATAGTTTGCTTTCCACGCCTGATAGTTTGCGGGTTCTGTTTTTTGTATCAGCTCATGCGCCAGGGACTCGATAGAACCAAAAATCGGCTGATAAGTCCACACCATAAACCACAATACCGCACCCCTAATCAGGTCCATCCGATCAAAAAACTTTGGTTTATCGCCACCAACATTCGATAAAGTGTGCTTGGCATAGGACCAGCCAAAAGCCAAAGCATAAAAGAACGGTAGTAGCGCCAGGGCTACCACAACCATATAATGCGTTAAATCATCAACCGACTGAGTTAAATTCTCACTCCCGAAAATGGCCTTAACCAAATCCATAGTAGAGTGCTGTACCGGACCAACTTGTAATAAGACCATATCAAATAAAAATTACAGCTTTAACAATATTTCCTATGATGACTGCCACAATGAAGGCAATCAAAAATGCATTTGCGTTCTGCATGCCTCTGGCATATGCCCAGACCACACCAATCAAGCCTAAAAACATCACTGCATTCCATATGATGTTTACGATTCCGAATTGTGTTGAAAAGCTTTCACTAAATGAAAAGCTTGTCGGAATATTGCTTGAAGAGCTCCTGTATAAGTTCAAGTCTCTGGGATCATCCAGCTGCAGGGATCTAGGGTTCGGAAAACTCAGAGACTTGCCTGAAATCTCCGATGGCACCAACGGCACAAAAGACAAGGTCTCTACATCTTCCATCATCTCTTGCTTCTTCTTTCTCTTTTTGATCTCATGATAGACCATATTGATGATCTCCCACATGTCTCCTTCAATGTGTGCATATTTGTCAATGGCTCGATCTATCATCTCCAACCTGTCTTGTGGCTCTGCTACCAATGCAATGCTCATCGCTGAGTTGGCCATATCCATAACCATCATCATATCGTTGCCAATACCTGTTGCTTTGTTCTCCAGGTAGCAGTTGCTGAATCCATACCGATCTGCTAGTTCAATGCTTTGGGAGAAATCTGCCGAAACGCAGCTTAACTCATTAGCCCTATTTACGAAGGCTTGTACACTTTGTAATCCTGTTATGGTAGATGCCAATGTTTTGCGAACCCTGTCATCAATTTCCCATGCCATCTGCTCAGTCATGAACCCTTCCAGGACAGGAGCTGATACTACGCTAGGCATTTGTGCTTTGAGTACGATGCTTACCATCATCATACTACCTATTATTATTTTTCTCATGCTGATACTTTTTTTGAATTTTCTTCGTAGCTCTTGATTTTCTTTGACTCCTGGGCTTCCAGGAATTCAAGGATTGCTACAATATGATTTTTGGACTTTTTGTAATACCTCTCCAGTTCATCTACTTCATCTGGATCGGTAGTAAATGCTGACAACGCAAACTTTGATATCTGCATGCGTATCACTTCGCAATAATCCGTTCCCATTTTCAAAAGAACTTCTCTATAACCACGTCCTCTACCGACGCTATCCAGCATTTCCAGCTGACCTTCTGTTAGATCCAATTCTTTTTGAAGTAGAGGATAAGAAGCTCTATCCTCC
>CAZWLS010000219.1:0-7302 GCA_964634415.1 uncultured Roseivirgaceae bacterium
GCTACTTCCGAATTGGCTATCGAAACGACCGTCCTCAGCCACTGAAATACAGAAATAAGAATTGTCTGTTTGCCAGTAGTCGGAAATTTGAGCGTCAATGAAGTATGGTTGTTTTTTTCCTTCCAGGTTTTTGATGGAACTGATTGACACCCATCTGTGGCACAAATGCTCAGTTAATTGATTTTGATAGGGCTTGTGTAAACCTGAAATGTGCAGCTCCTTGGTAATTTGATACTCAATCAAGTTTTTGTGACCATCAATTCGGATAAAGAATAAATTATCTATCCCAAAGTGCTTAGGCAGTATGTTGGTAAAACGCTGAAGAAGTGTCTCTGGAGTTACTTGATACTTGTCAAGTAAATCTTGTATGATCTTTGGATTCCATTGTGTAATAACAGAA
Organism: uncultured Roseivirgaceae bacterium; assembly: GCA_964634415.1. Classification (GTDB taxonomy): domain Bacteria; phylum Bacteroidota; class Bacteroidia; order Cytophagales; family Cyclobacteriaceae; genus Ekhidna. Next base: position 401 of record CAZWLS010000219.1, read on the forward strand.
GCATTTGCTAAATCTGAAGCCAATACATGTTGATCTACAAGCAAGGCAGCAGCAAAATACGATGCCTTGAAGTTATTAAGTAATTTTTCGAAAGATGCCTCTTTATTTAAATATGTTTCATAGGATCTGCCATCAAGTTTGAGGTATTGATAGCCTATTTCTTTAGCTATCAAAAAACGATGTTGATTTTCCGAAAGTTGATCATTTAGAAATAAGGTCTTCTTATTTTCCTGGTAGTAAGATCTGAAAACATGGAGTTTCTTGTGAGATGATAAAACATCTCTCTTAATTGTAATGGAGAACTCGTCTGAAAGTAAGTTTTCAAGAGCAGAAAGAGGTATGGTATCAGGCAGGTTAAGATTCTTTTTAAAATCAGATGCTGAATCTTCTAAATCTGGAAAGTAATTGTCATGCATGTCCTGATAGGATCTCAAAGCTATTCGATAAAAGTGCTCTTTTTCTATTTGGTAACTGCGCGTCATCTTTAAAATGGTGCTTATGAACGCGCTTATTCGGTCAGGGTCGTTACTGAAGAAATCTATCAATTTCTCCGTATTCATACCGAATTCTTCAGATGGGAAGTACTTAAAGAATCCAGATTTGAGTAAGTCAATTACTGGAAGGAGCTTTTTATCTGCTTGGGTGCTTACCAGATCATCGTAAGAAATATCGAATGCCTCAGATAAGGCCCTTATTTTATCAGGTTTCGGGTATTTCTTCCCTTTCTCAATGTCATTTAAATACGATACTGACAATCCAGTCTGCTCCGAAAGAGACTGATATGAGATTCCACGTTGGTTTCTCAAGTGCTTGATTTTAAAACCAAGTATGAGTTTGAGTATGTCGCTGTCTGAGATCATGCCTTCTTCAGCGAAAGTAAATTAAATATCAAAAAAAATCTAATAGCGGAATTTCCGCTTATAGAGAAAAAATGTATATTTGGAAAAATTATACTCTATGTCTTTGATTTATATAGACCCTGAACGACTGGTAAACTATACCGATATATACACTGACGAAGTGTTGAACGCTTTGGAATCGCTTGCTTATCTCGATAAAAAGCAAAAGCAATTGATGAAGCTGAGGAATGATCGTAGAAGTGCTCGAATAGCTAACCAAACGCCAATCGAATTTTTAGATCCAGAGTCGTTCATTGGTGATACGAATCTATCCGTTGCTGATGCGAGGTCTGGAAAATTTGAAGGGGCATTGATACCTGAAGATTTGAGGCAACAGTGGATTCAAGGAACTGGGCCGGCTGCCAAGCCAACAGGGACACTGGAGTCTAGTATCAGAAATGTCGCGTATGCCTTGCTGTCAGGTGCAGATGGTTGGATGTTTGATGGTGAAGATGCGCTTGGTCAAGTGAGAGCCATGTCGCTAGACAATCAAAGGAATTTAAAATTGGCAATAAGTCAAGACGCTACCTTCTTAAAGGTAGCAGAGCAGGTAGCCGGCGAAATGAATGTTTGGGCTGAAGGTTTTTTGAATAAGCCGATAATCAAAAATTGGAAGGAACAGCTTGATCAAACAACGATAATTTTCCGAGCGCGCGGGCTTCATCTAGACGATAGGCATATCTCATTGGAGAATGGTGCATCTTTCTCTGCTTCCATTACTGATACGGTCCTTTATGTGGTGAATAATCATCGTCAACTGCTAGATGCAGGCAGGTCGATTGTTTTATATCTTCCTAAAATCCAAACAGCAGATGAGGCCTCTTTTTGGAATGAAATCCTTACCTCACTTGAGAACTATCTAGGATTAGAAATAGGGACAATCAAAGTATATGTACTAGTTGAGCAGCTAGAAGCCACTTTCCAACTGATGGAAATAAGAGCAGCATTAAGTCCACATTTTGTTGGATTCAATACGGGGAGGTGGGATTATATAAATAGCGTTTCAGATGCTCTAGCAGGTACGACAGATTTCATAAATCCAAATATTGAGTCTATCACCATGAGCTACAGCTACATGGCAGCATATGAAGACCGAGTGAGACGTGCAGTAAATACTCCGGATATCAATGGGAACTATGCATTGTGGCAAGGCGGAATGGAACCCAATATACCGGTTGGTGGAGCAGAAGGAGTAAAACAAAGTATGGAAAGGGCCCTTCAGGGTGCGAAAAGGGAACAAAGTGCAGGTGCTTCTGGTAAGTGGGTTGCTCATTGGAAGATGGTTCATATCATACGACCTGTCTGGGAAGAAGCAGGCGAAGAAAATCAACTGGGAAGAAGATTTGATCCTTTATCATATACCCAAGAAGATGCGGAACAATTGACTCAGTTGAGTGATGCGCCAAGAACCATTCGAGGTGCTAGAAACTTACTAAGTGTTGCTCTTCAGTATGGAAACGCCTTTTTGCAAGGCTTTCAGGCAGCAGCCCTAAAACCTGCAGACTTTTTTGATGATGAGAATGTGCTCTACCTGATGGAGGATATGGCTACAGGAGAGATACGCTTGAGTGTTTTATGGGAGTGGTTGCACAAGGCAGGTACATTGACTGAAAGCGACTTGTCTACAGGGTTGAAAGAAGGCGAAGTATTTACCCAAGAAATTTTCCATAAACTGATTGAGGAAGAATACACAAAGCTATTGCACGCAAACAATAAAGACGTTCACGAAAATTCAAAAAATACAACACTACCGATCTCCAAATTCATTGTTGACAGATATGTAAACGACCCTCAGAAAGCCCCATGGTTTATTGATCTGCTCAACCTAAACCTCAATAACCCGGATTTATCTATCGCTAAAGAACGAATAGAGGAATACTATAATGAATTAAATCAAACCGGTCAGCGAATCACAGGGAACAAGGACCTGCTGATGACCATATAAATAAATCCTTATGAATAACGAACAATCAATAATGAAGACCTCCATGGAGGAGGCTAAAGAATTCATGAATTCACCTCGATTTGAGGGTATCAAACGACTGTATGATGCAAGACAAGTTGCAGAACAACAAGGTACCATTTTTCATGATTATTCCATTGCGAAGGCTGCGGCACATAGCTTCTTCAAAAGACTAAAGACTATGTACAAAGAGGGTAGCTCAATTACCACCTTTGGTCCTTATTCGCCTGGTCAAGCAGTGATGATGAAGCGTTCGGGAATCGAGGGGATTTACTTGGGAGGTTGGGCTACTTCCGCGAAAGGATCTACAGACGAAGATCCAGGGGCAGATTTGGCAAGTTACCCATTGAGCCAGGTTCCGAATGAAGCAGCATCGATTGTCAGAGCTCTTTTAGCAGCAGACAAAAACCAAACGTATAGTCGCTTTAACATGAGCGAGGAGGAGCTGAAAAATACACCAGTTCACGATTTCTCACCATACATCATTGCTGATGCAGATACTGGGCATGGAGGAGATGCTCAAATTAGAAATTTAATTCGACGGTTCGTAGAAGCAGGAGTTCCTGGCTATCACATAGAGGATCAAAAGCCAGGCACTAAGAAGTGCGGCCATCAAGGTGGGAAAGTATTGGTTGGATGTGATGAGCAAATCAAAAGACTCAATGCGGCCCGTTTTCAACTGGATGTGATGCGCGTAGAAGGAATCATTGTGGCACGTACGGACGCTGAAGCTGCCACATTGATGGAAACAGTAAGCGATGAAAGAGATCAGCCATTCGTGCTAGGTGTGACCAATCTTTTGATACCAACATACAAAGAAGTGATCTTGACTTTGCACTCACTTTTGAATAGTAAAGGTGTGGCGTCTCATGGACACCTACTTTATCACGAGCAGTTAATTACTGATAAAGCTGAGAAATGGATGCTGGAGCATGGGATTGTAGGATTGATTGAGGAGAGACTAGGAGAGCTTAGATCTAGCGAGGCTGTTGTTTTTGAAAAGGCATTTGATCAGGTTTTGGCAGAAGTCGTTGCTAAGTGGGAAGAAGATGCAGGTGTAATGACGCAAGGAGAAGCTGCCATCGATTCCGTAGAATTAGCGATCGAAGAAGGAACTGTAAGTAGCTTAGATAGAGATTGGAAATCCAACATCGAAGGAAAATCATTCAGGGAAGTCAACCTTTACTTAAATGAGATTGGGGTTGAGATGGATTGGGATTGTGATGTCATGCGATCTCCTGAAGGCTATTATCAAATTCGAGGAGGTATTCCTTTTGCGATAGCCAAGTCGTTAGCCGTGGCGCCATTTGCAGATGTTTTATGGATGGAAACTAAGACCGCTGATTTAGAAGATGCTAAAGTTTTTGCTGAGGCCATTCATAAAGTCTATCCTGATAAAATGCTGGCATATAATCTGTCGCCATCGTTCAATTGGGATTCAACAGGTATGACGGAGTAGGAAATGACCAATTTCCCTCAGGAGTTGGCAAAGCTTGGCTTTGTTTTCAACTTCATTACTTATGGAGGGCATCAAATAGATGGTCTGGCAGCAGAAGAATTTTCAAATTCACTTAATTCCGAAGGTATGCTTGCATTGGCAAAAGTGCAGCGTAAACTCAGACTGCTCGATTCACCGTACAAAACGCCTCAATCGCACGTTGGAGGTTCCAGACTAGATGGTGCTTTGGCTGCATCTTCCGGTAGAACTGCAACGACAAAAGCGATGGGCAAAGGCTCTACTCAGTTTCAGCATCAATTGAATATCGAGTTACCTACTAGCTTACTTAAAGATTGGGTTTCGGAATGGGCTGAAGTAAATGGTATTGAAGGGGCATTTAATGTTAAAATGAGACCGCAAGGTGCTGGTTCGTCAGTTTTAGAACTCTGTGTGTTAAAGGATGGAGAGAAAGTAGCGAATGTCGTGTTTAGCGCCCTCCGCGACAGATATAAATCAACGATTCTCTCGGTAAGAGATCAGAATACCTATTTTGCTGAATTCAGACGTAAACGACTGATGACATTGTTGCACTTGTTCTTACTCAACAGATTCAAATCCAATGCAGTCCATTACTTAACTCCATCAAGAGATAATGTAGGTCAGTGCGAAGGAATGAAGCGATACGGGATTTATAAAAACGTGAAGGAGGAAATTGGTCATCTCATCGTCGCAGATGTAAATGTCGATGAGGTTTCGAAGTACAAAGACAATAATGGCGAAAAAGTGAAAGAGCTATTAGCTACTGCTTCCGGAGTGATGGTAGCAGTGTAAAACCTTTATGAGGAGTGATAGATAGAGTAGGATAGAAGTGGACGCTTCATCCTACTCTTTTTTTATTAAAACAGTGCTGTAAGCTTCATTGCAGCACCTTTATCTCCTTCAATTTTCAATTTACCAGACATAAAGGCCATCATCACGTTTAGATCGCCAGTAAGAATTTTATTGAAATCATCCGCATTCATTTTGATTGCGAATGGAGCTTCTCTTTCTTCATTAACCACCACTGTTGGAGAAACAGTATCGTCAAGGTGTACCACGCCATCTTCAAATTTAAAGTTTGCTTTTCCTGCAAACTGTCCACTATGCTTATCGGCTAGTTTTTGAATTTTCCCTGTTATTTCTTCTAATGTCATTTTTAAATTGTTTTCGGTTGAAATGTAACTTCAAATAGTTTTGGCCACCATTTCCCTGTGATATAAATGCTGCCCGTTGATTCATCGATTGCAATCCCATTCAGAACGTCAGCAGCTTGTGCCTCCGAATCTGTCAATAAGCCTGTGCAATCTATTTTTTGTAAAACTTCTCCGGTTTCCGGATCAATAACTACGATATAATCTTCTTGATAAACGTTTGCGTAAATCAGTCCATCGATGACTTCAAGCTCATTTAAGGCGTCTACCTTACCAGTATTATCATAGACCTGAAGCTCACGTATTACTGTAAAACTTGATGGTTCCATGAAATATAATTTCTCACTTTCATCCGTGAGCACCAACTCATCTCCTAGAGTGGTAAGTCCCCAACCTTGCACTTGATAGCTGAAAGTACGCAACTGCTCCAGTTGGTCATTATATACAAAGCCTTCCCCTGAAGTCCATGTTAACTGATAAAACTCGTCGTTATAAACCGTTAATCCTTCACCAAAAAGGTCAGAATTTAGGTTGACCACCTTTTCAGTAGCTCCGGTAGTGAGATTTTTCATTTTTAATGTCGATTTGCCGCGTTGCCCAGAACTTTCATACAATTTTCCATCCTTTATCAATAAGCCCTGAGTATAATCTTCCGTGTCGTGCGGATAGGTATTTACAATTTCATAACCGTATTCTTCTGGAGCACTTTCAGGCAATACAATGATTGATCGATAGTGCGTTTCCGAGCTTTCTCCATTAAATACTTTAGCAAGAATCCTCCATGAGCCTACTTTTCTAGTGGGTATGTTTACTTCAAATGTTTGCTCATAGTAAGTGGTCGTTTCTTCACCTATCGTCACTTGGATAGAATCAATGGCGAATTCTTCAGAGGATTGTATTTCCATGGGAATAGCCATACCTCTGGTGAAATTTTGATTTTGAGACGGTGCGGCTACACTCGTGTGTTTTCGTATTCGTGGTGATGTTGGTTTTTCTGTTTCGTCCTTGCTATCAGCGCATGAAGCTAATAGTATAAGTAGAGCTAGAAACCCATAGCTAAGTCGTATCATGCCATAAATTTAGCAAGATACCTTATATGAAAAGTATTAAATATCTATGAATCTGAGGTACTCGATCGCATCAAGGTCGGTACAGTCAATCCTTGATAAAGAACAGAGCAAACCACCACGATGTATGTCATCGTTACGATTACATCCTTACCATTAAAGTCTGTCAGGGAAAGTGACAGGGCTATAGGCAGACCACCACGCAGCGCACCCCATGTAAGTACAGATATGGTATTAGGCTCAAAATGATTCTTCACGGACATCATTTTTATTGGCACAAACACACTCATCCACCTGCCAAAGAGTACAATACATACAGCAAAGAATCCTGCGGCAATAAAATCT
>CAZWLS010000220.1:0-5331 GCA_964634415.1 uncultured Roseivirgaceae bacterium
GAATTATCCCCCATTGTTTGTTCAGCATTTGCTAGCATCAATCCTGATCTTAGTAACGGATTGTCTTTTACTTGTCCCACATCTACACCAAATACTTTATCTCCCGAAGTTTGATTTTCGGGAAGAAAGAATCCATGCGTTGCGATGTGCAATATCGATGGAGATGAAATCTCTTTAAACTTCTCCTCAGTAGCCTGATTTTGCATGTAAAGATTGGTAGTAAATCCTTTCGACTTGGTGATTTGGCTGATAGCTTCTAGTTCTACTTTCGTCCCAGGTAAAGGAGTGAGCAAGCCCTTCGATCCAAAATTTGGATAGCCGAAAAAATCCGCTTTTTTATTCCCAGATGATTCATTTCTGTTCTTTAAAATATCTCGCGTACTTGTATATAAATGTAAATCCAACCCATCAGAAACATAACTATTATCAGCTCGCCTTAAAGCTCCAATGTTTACTTGAAAGTAAACCCCATCTAATGACAAGTGAATGCTTTTCTTTCCTGACAATTGATCGTCGACAGGCTTCCAAAACTTATCATAAGTGATACGATCTTGAGCCTTTACTTTCACCATATTCAAGTAGGCCTTGGCGTACTTTCCATCTAATTCTTCACCATTTTCAATCAAGACAAGCTTAGGGTCAATTGACTGAAGATCTGCAATTAGAAATGCATAATTTTTCTTGCTAGTGAAATTTCTATCGAAAACAGGATATCCAATAATCTCAACTGCCGCATCATCCGAACCAAGTTTTGTCTTTACATCGGCTAGCGTTGTAGCAGGTAGCTCATTTGCACTTGCAAAAGAAGTAGAAAGTCTGTTTAGTTCTTTCTCTAGGCTATTTGCCTTTGCCTCTTCCGCCGGCACATCAATCCCGAGGTTCTTTATTTGTTCTTTCGAATAAGTGTAATAAAGCAGTATGTTTTCCTTCGCATCTACCCATTCGTTGTAGGTATTTATTAAAGATTCATTCCCACTGTGTAAGATTTGCTCCCTCACTTTACTCGATGCGCTTAGTAAAATCCCTTTTGTCTTCAAATGAAGATTATACATATCAGTAAGTAACTCCGGCCTACTTCCACCTTGCTCCACTGCGTATGCAAAGAACTTAAGTATTGATGGCCTGACCTTTGCCCAGTATTGGCCTTTTTCATACTCGCTCATAGCACCGAAGTACTTTTCTACTAAGTCGAGATTGGTGGTGAGGACATGATCAAACTGAGACTCTGCAGTTGCATAATTTCCTTGCTTCCATGACACAACCGCCAAATCTTCAAGTGACATCAAATAGTCAGGATGGAATTCATTGAAAGTAGATAGGTAGGCCTGGCTAACTTCATTCAAAATAGTATTTGCTTCAATTAGATTACCAACCGTCAAATGGTATCTCCCCAAGTTATGCTTAGTCTTTATATATGCCGGGTGAGATTTGGAGTATTTATTTCTAAAGATTTTTAGCGAATGCTCTAATAAAGCAGGAACTTCAGAAGTCTTGCCCATCTCCATCAATGTAGAAGCCAGGTAGTTTTTTACATTCCCAACATCGGTCTGATTTTTAGCAAAACGTTTTTCTTTTAAGGTAATAACCTCTCTGAAAATTCTTTCTGCCGTCTCATATTCTCCTGCACTAAAATGGATAAGGCCTTTATTTATCTTAAACCCTACATTGTCTCTTCCTTTATCTCTTAAAGCGCCTCCAGCATATTTTGATGCTAAATCAATGGTTAGCAATGCCTCTTTAAATTGACCAATTTCATTGTATAAAAGGGCTTTATTATTCAGGATCAAAGCATGAGAAAGTGATCCTACACGCTCATTAGTTTTTATGATATTTTCAGCTTTATAAAAATACTCTTCAGCCTCGGTATATCTTCCCTGAGATTGAGAAATCGTAGCATGATTGGCATATAAAGAGGCTAGTGCAGCGGTATTTTCACCAATAATCTCTTTAAAATATTTGATGGTTTCCTCTATAAATTCTTCTGACAGCTTGTACTTTCCTTCTGCGTGCAACATGATAGAGATATTGGCAATGGTCTTACCCAGTGCATATCTATCCGCAATATTCATGGTATCCATTTTCACGAGCTTCTTTATTTCAAATGCTTCATCAAAAGATGGAATGTCATGAACCATTAAGTCCAATGCATCATTAAAATTAGAAGTTGCTATGTGAGGATTAATGTAGATGGTTAGCTCGGCAGCACGATTTAAGTCAAATACTTGCTCGTAGATTTCTAACTGAACAGGTGCTGTATCCTCATCTTCATAAGACTTAGCAAAGGTCACGAGAATATTTTCCTTGCTTTCCCGATTTGCAAAAAATGATGACCTATTGCCTTGTGAGAATATATAATTATAGAAAGAAGTATCCTTTTTTAGCTGGTCTTTTCTAAAATCAGCCATCCTATCATCAGAATTTGTTAAGGCGGCAGGCTCAACTTTCTCTTCTTCTACAACCTTTTTTACCCGATCTTTAAGTTTTCCAAAATTTATTTGCGAGAAAGAAGAAATAGCTAAACCACAGATTAATAGCAATGTGAGGAAGTAACGCATGGTTGGATACATTTAGTGATACCCCGAAAATAATGAGATTCATCGAGAGCATTAAACTACAAGATGGTAAGTACCTAAACTTAGTTCTACATCAATCAAGGATCAGTGATGTATTCAATAAATATAACGCAAGAACTAAACCCCCAATACTTGAAGAAATACTGCCTCAAATAGATATGAAAGGGGTATTCAAAGTACGAATGATTTATGATGTCAGTGATGGAGATGCTACATATGATATTGAATATGCTGAGTACATTCCGAGAAAAATTGAGTCTTTACAAGTAGTGCAATCGGAACTTTTCGACTACTCGTTTAAATATGAAAATCGTGACTCTATAAATACCCTTGTTTCAAGGGCTATGGCAGATGATATTATCATAATAATGAATGGAAGTATTACTGATGGATCATACTTCAATCTTGCTTTCTGGGATGGTACACACTGGCTCACACCTGACACTCCGCTATTAAAAGGCATCAAAAGATCTCAACTCATTAATGAGAGAAAAATATCAGAGAAATCCATTAAAGAAGAAGACATTTTATCATTCGAAAAAGTGAGTCTGATAAATGCTATGCTAGATCTAGGTGATATAGAGGTCCCCACCGATCAAATCATTACCTAGCAGACTCCCAAAACTTTCTATTTACTTTAAAAATCTCTTTCCTATTACTTCTTGTGAATAAGTTCTTAATCACTCCATGATATACCTCGATCGCATCACCTGATAGTGCAATCACTATGAGAGAAAGAGTGATATCAAGTTTGTAATTAGCCGTGTAAAACATATAGATCATCAAGGTAGCAAGGAAGAAAACCTCTATCAGGATTATGAGCTTAGTGATGCCATCGTACCACTTCGGAATGGCTCCATATATCATCTTGAAGAAAAAGACATTCACCAAACACAAAATAACCGCAAGGACGATTGCTTGATTTTCGCTCATTGAATCAATATTATCCTCGTCAATTATCTGGGATACGATGTTCGCATGGATAACTCCACCAAACATGTCATGTTCTGCTTTGCCAACGTATCGTTCGTTCATAGGTGTGAAGTAGAAATCTTCCCTGGTCAGTACATCTCCTAAAAATTTACCCATGGTGCACATTATCACAACCTTTCCCTCTATAAGATCAGGTGTGAAATTTTCATCTAAAACATCAAACACATCAAGAGTGAAATACTTCATACGTGGATTTTGTGAAACGAAGTTGATGACATTTCCCTTGTAATTAATAGTCTCCACCTCATTCCCTCTATCTAAAAATCGTTGGGTTTTAGCTGAATCAATGGCCATAGCTAAACGAACAGCAAAAGCATAGCTCTCAACACCATTGACAGTCTGTACAGGCGTAAACTCTCTACAAACCTTTAGGTCATGTTGCACTCTGGCATCAGTGATAAGATTTACAAATCCAAAATCTGCATTTTCAGCAAGATGACTTTCTGGCCGAAGCGTATGGGTAAACTCAGTGCCTTCCTCATTTAGATCTACCAGCTTTTCTCCGACAATGAGATTTGGGGTTTCTCTGAATACTCTGGTGAGCATACTATCATTTTCCCAGGTTTGTGGTTCATCTAGCAATACGTCTAAACCAATGGCTTTGGGATTGTATTTACTTATTATTTCAATTTGATGTGCAATGCCTTCTCGATTTAATTCGCCAATGTTGACAATTACAAGTTCTTCATCGGCAATAGGCTCTTCTCGCATTTGAGAAAAAACAACGTCAGTAAGTTCAAAATCTGAAAACATCTCCCCGATCGGATCGAATGCTTCGAACACTTTAAGTAGCGGCAGTGAGGCAAAAACTCCGAGAATCCCGAAGATAAAAATGGTACAAAGGATGGTGTCTAAGGTGAATTTTTTCATGACATAAAGAAAATAAATTTTCTTAAGTCGAAACCTTAACTGCCATCCTCTGTCACTTTTTGTCTATTATCAGAAAGTAAGCCCTACTCTCAAGGCAGGGAATACAGATTTAAAATCATCTGTAAAAATAAGCTCAGGTGAAAATGAGAAGTTCGAATTATCGTCATCTGCATAAATGGATAGTTTCCATGTCCTCCCTTGGAAGAAGTCGCCATCTCGATGTATAAGTGAACCTATTCCTAATCCTACTTTAGTCTTACCGAAATTCAATTTACCAAAACCATTCAGCCATCCATTTAAATCCAAATCATAGTCACTAGATTCTGTATCTCGCGAAAAGAAATATTGCTGAGTATAAAGGAATCCAAACTCAAGCCATTCATTGCCTAACCGATCATGAATATTGAATGCAATCTTACTTCCAAGATCCGGAACAAAGCGATCCCGATAGTAGCCAAGACCAATACCTAAAAAGGTAATTTCTATATTGTCCGCTCTTGTATTTAGCACACCTAGTTCATTTACTTGGGCATTTCCGTAGCTAAACTTGCCTTTACCTGTATATAAATTATTGCTTCCTTCATTCGCATATTTTTGATCAATTTGTTGCCAAAGTGATTCGATTTTAATGTCCTTGATTTGACTCAGTTGATTAGGATCATTTAAAGAGAAATAAACAAAAAGATCTTTATCAATAATGTTGAATTCTACTCGATCTGCAGCATATTCCTGAACTCCATCAACTCCTATCAAATAGGTTTCATTAGTGATCAGTGGTGTGACCTCTACTTTTGCCAACTCCTTTTCGTCTTTCTTAATTTTCCGATAGGTTACTGCTCTTCCTCCTTCAATGGATGAGTTTTCAATAGCATTTTCCATAACATTGAGTGTGCTC
>CAZWLS010000220.1:5359-7292 GCA_964634415.1 uncultured Roseivirgaceae bacterium
AGTTCGTCTGTATAGTAATTGGACTTATTACTAATTCTGTTAAATGCAAAGATGATTTCAATATCTTCAACAGTCATTCTGATAGTATCCGGATAAAGATTCCAAACTCTTCCATCCTTCTCTCCAGCTGTTTCATACAAATCTTTGGATTCCCCTCCTATGTATACCTTCTCTTGTGCGAAGGATGCAATAGATATACTTAGTCCCAACAGTGCTAGTTTGAGTTTATTCATTTTTTTCATAGAGCTTAACTTTTAATGCTTGATGTTCCACATTTGATTTAGTGGGAGACTTCTGCCATTGAGCTCTAATGGTCATCTTTCTTCCTTTTCCAACCTTAGGCGTCTCGAGACTTGCCTGTATGATTGAAATGTCTTCGCCGGCGAAAGTCGGCTTTTTCACTTTAATAATTTCGAATTCAATCGGCTGCAAGGCAAGTGACTTGACTGTCACTTTTGCCAACTGAATTGGTTCAATTCCTTTTTTATCTAGCTTCCAAATAGATTTATCTGTTTTTTTCAAATCATCCTCAATCATCGGCGCTTGGCTGAGATCAGAGCTTTCAATTACCGATGTCTCCTCAATTACAGAAAGAGTATTAGTTGGTAGATCTATTTCTTTCAGCAAACTAATTGGCAAGCACAATGTTAAAAGCAGCATACATGCGGCTACGGTCCTCCAATAACCAACGGCACGCGTGTTATTTAGTCGTCCCTCTAATTTGGACCACACGGCTGAATCATCAAACTCAAACCCGAGTTCAGAAACTGAAATCTGATCCAGTCTATCAGATAATTGATTAAGAGCCATAGTTTTCATTTTTTTGATCCAACATCTCGCGAAGCAATTTTTTTGCTTTGAATAATTGCGACTTAGAAGTCCCAACAGAAATTCCCAGTTGATCACTTATCTCCTGATGAGAATACCCTTCTACTTCATATAAATTGAACACCGTCCGATAACCCACTGGAATGGACCTAATAGCATTCAATAAATCTTCGGTTTCAAGTTTCGATAACGGAGATACATCCACTTCTTGATCCAAATCTTCACTTATTGCAAGTACTCTTATGTCCTTGTTTTTCCGAAGCTTCATCAAAGCTTCGTTTACCATAATTCTCTTCACCCATCCAAAAAATGCATTATCAGATTCATAGGTGAATTTCTTTAGGTTCTTGAATACTTTATGAAATCCCTCCAAGAGCACGTCCTCAGCATCCTCCTTACTTTTCATATATCTCACGCAAACGCCCATCATTGGTGCGCTTAGCCTGTGATATAGAAGCTGCTGAGATTTTCGATCCCCGGATTTGCTCTTTTCTATTAGATCTTTAGTATTCAAGAGTAGCATTTGTTTTTAGAATGCACAATGAGGTTGGATGGTTGTCTGAACACAAAAAGTTTCCAACTATTTGGCAAGGTAGCAATGTTTCTCCCTGTAAAGATTTGATGATGGTTAAAGCTTGTTAAACAAAAAAGCCGTCTGCAGTTATGCAGACGGCTTTTTATAGAAGTTTTAACTTATTTATTCGTCTTCGTCACCGAAAACTTTTTCTACAAGAACATTTACTTTGTTATTCATTATTTCTACAACTCCTCCTTCAACAAGGATATGTACTTCATCCTTCTTCTCTTCTTGATAACGAATATCTCCTTTGCCTAATGTAGAAACCATTGGAGCGTGATTATTTAATACCTGAAAGGATCCATCACTTCCAGGGAAAGAAGCACTTAATACTTCTCCTTCAAATACTTTCTCGTCCGGTGTTACTATTTCTAAAAACATCTTTGTCTATTTAATCGCTAATCGAGCTACGATTAAGCGTTAGCTTCAGCCATTAATTTCTCACCTTTCTCTACAGCTTGCTCAATTGTACCAACAAGGTTAAACGCTGCTTCTGGTAGGTGATCAAGCTCACCATCCATGATCATA
>CAZWLS010000221.1:0-7278 GCA_964634415.1 uncultured Roseivirgaceae bacterium
CCAGCCAATACAAGAGATGAGATTTCATCCACGCGAGTTAAACTTATATTTAAAAACCTTCCGTTTCTCAAGGATTTAATGATTACAATCTTTGGAAGAGACTTAATTAATTGGATTGCAAAAAATATTTCTAAGCTTTTTGGATTAGGAAGGGGAGGAAACGATGAGAAATTGGAGATGTATCCAAAAGCAAAAAAAATATTAGAAGAATTTTACGGTAATTATTAGTAAACGCTTTATCCTGTATTTACGGGTTACTCATCGAGTTATGCCAATATCTCCGTGTAATTTAGATGACTTTTTACATGAGATATGTTTCTTTGTCTACGTAAGCCTTACCAATGACTGATTATAGGGGAGTAAATATTGCCATTTTAGGAGGAACAGGTACACTTGGGAGATCTGTTGTAGATGCGTTAGGAAAGATGCCTCATCGCCCGAATAAAGTATTAATTTATTCAAGGGACGAAATCAAGCAATTGGAAATGATGGAGGATTACCCCTCCAATCAATACCCATTTTTAGAATATAAGCTAGGAGATATTAGGGACCTTAGTCGTTTGGAGGAAGTATTGGAGGGATCAGATCTTGTCATCCATGCTGCAGCTATTAAGCATGTAGTAATGGCAGAAAATAATCCTCAAGAGTGTTATAAAACAAACGTAATCGGTACTAAAAATGTAGTGAATGCTTGCCTCGCCGCAGGAGTTAAGGGAGCGTGTCTGATTTCTACGGATAAAGCAGAAAACCCAATAGGGGTTTACGGTGAGTCTAAATTGAAGGCCGAGCTAATTTTCAGAAATGCTAATGCCTCGGAAAAAGCATATTTTGGTGTTGTTCGCTTAGGGAATATAATCGGCGCAAGAGGTAGTGTATTCGAAGTATTCGAGAAACAACGTAAGACAGGGGTGATTAAAGTGACTCATCCTGAAGCAACTAGATTTTGCATTTCCAAAGAAGAGGCAGCTCAGTTCGTTTTGAATGCATTGATGGAAAAAGAAGCTAAAATTTTGGTTCCTGAAATGGGAGTGTTTAGCGTAATTGAATTGGCGAAAAAAATTGCTCCTGAGTGTGAAATTCAAATTACTGGTCTCAGAAAAGGCGATAAACTGCATGAAGAATTAGGAAATATTTCTTCTTCTTCCATTCTTGAAGAAACGACCTGATATGGGACTGAAAGACCTCATTGTCACTCCAATATATTTAACACTTCTAACCTTGTTGGCGTATTGGATTCGTCCTTATGTGACTAATCCTCAAACCCGAAGATATTTTATGCCAGCACTTTGGGTAAGATTTATCGGTGCCATCGCTCTTGGTACAATATACCAATTTTACTATGGTGGTGGAGATACATTTAATTATTGGGAGCACGGAAGTCGATGGATTTATTATGCATTCCAAGATGATTTTTTCCTTGGACTAAAATTACTTTTAGAAGATGGTGGCATTAAACCACTCGACGAAACCTATTACTATTCTTCACGCATTTGGTACTACAGAAATTCATCTTCTTATGTTGTGGTAAGAATAACAGCTCTATTTGACCTATTGACGTTGCATACCTATTCTGCATCCTCCTTATTTTTCGCCTTGTTTAGTTTTTCAGGATTGTGGGCTATGTATAGTGCTGTCCAAAAGAAATATCCATACGCAACAAAAAAAATGGCACTGGCGATATTATTTATTCCATCTGTCATTTTCTGGGGTTCAGGTATTTTAAAGGACACGCTGACTATCGGTGCTGTAGGTTGGATGACTTGGTCGTTAGTAGCTGTGATCGAAATGAAAAAGAGGTCTTGGAAAGAGGTAGTTGTTTTAATCATTTCGTTCTATTTGATTTTTGGTATTAAAAAATACATTTTGATTTGCTTCGTTCCGATGATAGCCGTATGGATCTTTTTTGTCAACGTTGGCAATATTAGAAATAAGGCACTCAAGCTACTCATTGTACCATTGTTACTTATGATGTTTGGACTTGCAGGATTTCTGGCGCTAAATCAAATTACAAAGGATGATCAAAAATATTCGCTCGATTCGATTGCGGAGAGGTCGCGAATAACAGCCTACGATATTAGATATGGATGGGGGGCAAGAAATGATGGTGATGGTGGATATGATATTGGACTATCAGACGGAACTTGGCAAGGCCTCCTAAGAATGATGCCTGCGGCAATCACTGTAAGTATCTTTAGGCCATACATTTGGGAGGTACGCAATCCATTGATGTTGTTAACAGCGCTAGAATCTCTAATTATTACTTTTCTATTCCTTAAGGTTTTTTTTCAAAAACCAGGAAGGATTTTCGGTGGTGATCCATTTATGAGGTTCTGCTTTTATTTTACAATCCTATTCGCATTTGCTGTAGGCGCGAGTTCGTTCAACTTTGGAACACTCATGCGATACAAGATTCCTTTTATGCCATTTTTAGTGCTTTTTTTGGTTAATATTAATTCGCGTTTTCAAAGCAAGAAAGAACTTAAAAAGGGATGAGAGTATTAGGTGTAGTTCCCGCACGTTCAGGTTCAAAAGGCCTGCCAAATAAGAATATTATGTCATTGAATGGCAAGCCGCTGATAGAATGGGCAGTCAATGTTGGTATTAGTTCCCCGTCGATTGATGATGTATACATAAGTACTGACTCTAAAGCATATGAAGATATAGCGCTAAGTGCAGGGGCTAAATCAGCAGGATTGAGATCTGAAAGTCTTTCATCGGATACGGCGAAAACGGCTGATGTTGTAAAAGACTTGTTGATGAAGCTATCGGAAAGTGGCCGTAATTATGATTTAGTAGTCTTGCTTCAGCCAACGTCCCCCATACGTAGTGTTTCAGAGATTGAGAATGCAATAGAGCAAATAAATACGTCAAAAGAAGCTAAAAGCCTCGTTTCAGTATCAAAATTTGAAGAACCCCATCCGTATAAGCTAAAGTCAATTAATGCAAATGGACATCTTGAGCCTTTTATAGAAGGAGCTTCAAGTGAGGTGGCAAGACAACAATTGCCAGAAGTATACAATTTGACTGGTGCTATTTATATTGTCCGAGTTCAGAGTCTTCTGGCAGAAAAGAAATTTTTGATTGAACCAACAATTCCATTTGTTACAGATTCAAGAGTTAATATAGATACCCGAGAAGATTTTGATTACTTGTCATATCTAATCACAACAGGGAAATTCGCAGAATATGTCTAAAGATCGTGTTGAAATAATAGTAGAGATAGCTCAGGCACATGATGGTAGCCTAGGAATACTTCATTCTTACATTGATGCATTAGCTGACTTAGACATAGATGCTATAAAGTTTCAAACGCACATTGCCTCAGCAGAAAGCAGTATTCATGAACCTTTCAGAATCAATTTTTCATATGAAGATAAGACCCGGTATGACTATTGGAAAAGAATGGAATTTACAGAAGCTCAATGGCTTGAAATTAAATCCCATTGTGAAGACAGAGGAAAGGAATTTTTAAGTTCACCATTTTCTATTGAGGCCGTTGAGTTACTCGAACGTATTGGTGTTTCGCGTTATAAGATTGCATCTGGTGAAGTATCAAATTTTCTCATGCTAGATGCCATCGCAAAGACTGGCAAACCAATGATATTTTCTAGCGGTCTTAGCTCCATTGAAGAATTAAATGAATGTTTTGAATACATATCTAACTATGACAACAAGATTAGCTTAATGCAATGCACTTCAAGTTATCCCGTTCGACCAGACCAACTTGGGTTAAATATGATTGCAGAATTAAAGCATGCGTTTAATTGTCCAGTTGGACTTTCAGATCATTCCGGAGAAATTTATGCAGGTTTAGCCGCGGTTTCATTGGGAGCAAATATGGTAGAGGTTCATGCTACTTTCAACAAAAAAATGTTTGGTCCGGATACAAGTTCTTCCTTGGATTTAGATCAATTAAGTTCCTTGGTGGATGGTATAAGGTTTATAGAAGATTCTTTGAATCATCCTCTGACAAAGAATGAGGTTAATAGAGAAACCAAAAAGATTTTTGAGAAGTCTCTTGCAGTCAGAAAAGATCTCGAAAAAGGTCACATAATAGCTGTTGAAGATTTGGAAAGTAAGAAGCCGAGCGGTTTAGGACATTCTGCTAAGAATTACATGCAAATAGTTGGAAAAAAACTCAAAAGAGAGTTAAAGAGGAACGAATTTATCAATCTAAATGATGTAGAATAATGAGGAAGGTTTGTGTAGTAATCACCTCCAGAGCTAGTTATAGTCGATTTAAGACCGCGCTAATAGAAATTAAAAAGCACCATGCACTTGAACTACAGTTGGTATTAGCAGCATCAGCTCTACTTGATCGATATGGAAAAATTATCGACACTATCAAACAAGATGGTTTTGAAGTAAAGCGAGAGGTGTATTCCATTATTGAAGGTGAGAGCTTGTTAAGTATGGCAAAAACTGCTGGAAATGGAATTTTGGAATTGACATCTGTATTTAATGATCTAAAGCCTGATTGTGTTGTTACCGTGGCTGATAGATATGAGACAATGTCGACTGCCATCTCTGCATCCTATATGAATATTCCTTTGGTTCATATTCAAGGTGGAGAAATTACCGGCAATATTGACGAGAAAGTAAGGCACGCAATTACTAAGCTTGCGGACTTACATCTAGTATCGACAGAAAAAGCAAAGGAGCGTGTAATCAAGATGGGAGAAGATCCAGGAAGTGTTATTGTAACCGGATGTCCATCGATCGATATTGCAAAAGAGGTAAGTCAGTCTATGGAAATGGACTTTGATCCAATTAAAAAATATGGTGGTGTTGGTAGTGATATTGTTATTCAACCGAAAAAGTATGTAGTCATGCTTCAGCACCCGCTCACGACAGCTCATGAAGAGGCAAGAGAACATGTTACTATGAGTCTGGAGATATTGAAGGAGTTGGGGCACCCAACGCTAGTCTTTTGGCCTAATGTAGATGCTGGTTCAGATGGAACTTCTAAAGGTATTCGGACCTTCAGAGAGTTTGGTGGTGCTAATAATATCAGGTATTACAAGAACATGTATCCGTCTGATTTCTTAAAACTTCTATGTAACTCGATGTGTTTAATCGGGAATTCTAGTGTAGGAATTCGTGAGTGTTCATACTTGGGAGTTCCTGTTGTGAATATTGGCGATCGTCAAAGAAAGAGAGACCGAGGACGTAACGTTATTGATGTTAAACATGATACGAAAGCTATCAGAACGGCTATTGATCAGCAGATCGAAAATGGACATTATCAACAAGATCATGTTTATGGTGATGGCAATGCAGGAGTAAAGATTGCCCAGGCTATTGCTGATTTTGACTTAACCTTTGATAAGGTATTATCCTATAATTAGAAATTATGAAATCCATAGCTATAATAGGTGCTGGAAACCTGGGCCGGCGTCACCTACAATCAATCCTTATGCTGAAGGAAATCGAGGTTTTTGTTATAGATCAAGGGGAAGATTCACTTGCAAAGGCAAAAGAAGTTGAAAATGAAAATGGGCATAATATTATTTATGCTACAAACTTTGATGTATTGCCCAATCACCTAAATGTTGTAGTAATTGCTACAAGCGTTTTACCTCGCAGGCAAATTGTAGACTCCTTACTGAATCAATGCACCATTGATCATCTTATTTTAGAAAAGTTAGTGTTTCCTAGGCTTAGAGATTATCAAGAAGTGGGTGATAAACTTAGCTCGTTGGAAATGAAAACTTGGGTTAATTGCCCGTTCAGAATGTATGAGATTTTTAAAAACATCAAGGCAGAGCTTGACTCTCAATCGCCTATTTCAATATCTGTAACAGGAAGCAATTGGGGCTTAGGAACAACGGCAATTCATGTATTAGACTTACTTGCATACCTGCGTGATGATTATGAGATGAATCTTGTGAATATTCTTGACCCTAAAATATTGGAAAGTAAGAGAAAAGGATATTACGAGATTACAGGAGGAATCGTAGCGATGAATAAGTATGGTGATAGATTGTTATTAAACGATTTACACGGCGAAAAAAAATCTCCTAAATTTTTCACTATTGATTCAATTAACAAAAGATGGCATTTTCAGGATAATTTGAATCAAGGAATATTTTCCGATGCTGAATCCGGCTGGAAGGAAAAGCCTTTTGAATTTAGGTTTCCGTATCAAAGTGAACTGTCTTCATCATTTGTAAATGATCTCTTGACAAGCGGAGAGTGCGAACTTCCTAACTTTATAAATTCAATTCACTTACATCACAATTATTTAAAATTCTTGATTGATCATTTTCAATCGGTAAATAACGAGGAGATAGAGATATGTTTAGTAACGTGACCAAACTATTATTAGTAGGAACGGGCAAGATGGGGAAGGAATATGCGAAGGTGCTTGAGGCGCTTTCTATTGATTATGATGTAGTTGGTAGAGGTGAAGAAAATTGTAGAGTTTTTGAGGAGGCTTACAACAGAAAGGTTTTTAGAGGAGGGTTGGAACTATTGGATGAGAGACGACTAAATGAATATTCAACCGCTATAGTTGCCTCAAGTGTAGAGTCTCTTTCAAGTAATGTGAATCATTTACTTAAAACTGATATAGAAAACATTCTTGTTGAAAAGCCTGGAGCCCTTGATCCGATTGAGTTGAGTGATTTGGTCGCTAAAAATGGGATAGAAAAGTTTAGGATAGGGTACAATAGAAGATTTTACTCAGCGGTCCTTAAAGCAGAAGAGATAATCGAAGAGGATGGCGGAATTACATCTTTTTTCTTCGATTTTACCGAATGGGCACACAAAATTGTAGATAGTCCAAAGTCCCAGGAGCTGAAACGTAATTGGCTTTGGGCAAACTCCAGTCATGTTATCGATTTAGCATTTTTTATGGGAGGAATGCCGCTCAGTTGGTCAAGTTTTTCTTCTGGTGAATTAAGCTGGCATCCTAAGTCAATCTTCTCAGGTGCTGGTCAGACAGAAAAAGGTACTTTATTCAGTTATTATTCAAATTGGCAATCTGCCGGAAGGTGGAACCTTGAAATCAATACATCAAAGCGGAAATTAATATTCTGTCCGATGGAGTCATTGGATGAAATATTAAAAGGAACGATAAAGAGAATAACCTGTGAATATGATGATGACCTGGATCAAACATACAAGCCCGGCCTTTATCTTCAAGTAAAGTCATTTTTAGCCAATGATTTTAGTAGGCTGATATCTTTTCAGGATCAGTTAAAACATGCAGAAATTTATTCAAAAATTATAGATGGAGGGATCAATTAGGATATTGCTAATTGGGGACTCATTGGG
>CAZWLS010000222.1:0-7260 GCA_964634415.1 uncultured Roseivirgaceae bacterium
CATTCACCTTATTAACATCCTTTCTAAAGACCGAATTTATTAGAATAGTTCTATTCCTTTTTGATAAATCTAAAGTATAAATACCTCTTGAAAACTCTTCCAGTTCTTGTGTTATTTTACTTGTTAATAAGGGGTTTATTTTTATTAAAAGCAGGCTGTGGTTTTCTTTTATTTGAATTGAAGCTCCTCTTCGAGGTGGAATACTGAAATAGCAAGTATTTCTCTTAAAAATCAGTTTTTTTAGGTTACCTATTCTGTGATATTCAACGCTAGCCTTCAATGGAATAAATAATTCTGCTCTATTATCAGGAATTAAAATCTCATGTTTCCTTCCCGCTATACCAGTTAATTTATACAAGTCCTCTACGATACCTTTTTATATCTTAATTGCAACATTTTTATTGAATCAAGATTAGACCTAGTCTTTTGATCTGAGGTAGGTTATTTATTGGATTATATCAATGGTATACTGATTGTATACTCAAGACTTAAATGCCTGTAACTAAGCAAAGAAGATCATTTTCAAATAGGGCTCAGATATTCTCGCCGAAAACAATAGTTTTGCAGACTTAAAAATCTCTTTTATGTCAAACCCTCCTAACCTAGAAAATCTCAACAAAATCTGCTCGCAGGTTCGTAGAGATATTGTTCGTATGGTACATGCCGTTAATTCAGGCCACCCTGGTGGTTCGTTAGGCTGTACTGAGTATTTTGTTGCACTTTATAATCACATCATGAATTTTGATCCATCATTCAATATGGATGGAAATAATGAGGATGTGTTCTTCTTGTCAAACGGTCATATTTCACCTGTTTTTTACAGCACCTTGGCTAGGTCTGGCTTTTTCGAAGTTTCCGAATTAGCTACGTTCAGAAAAATAGGATCTAGACTTCAAGGACATCCTGCAACAGAAGAAGGGCTACCTGGAGTAAGAATAGCTTCTGGATCTTTAGGACAAGGTTTATCTGCTGCTGTTGGAGTTGCATTGGCAAAGAAATTGAATAATGATAGCCACAATGTATTTGTACTTATGGGTGATGGTGAGCAGCAAGAAGGACAAGTTTGGGAAGCTGCAATGTTTGCAGCACACAATAAAGTTGATAATCTAATTGCAACCATAGATTACAATGGTCAGCAAATCGATGGCCCAATATCGGAAGTAAATGGGCTCGGAGACTTGAAAGCTAAGTATGAGTCATTCGGCTGGCTCGTCTTATCGTGTGATGGAAATAATATGCCAGAGTTGATCGATTCTTTAGAAGATGCTAAATCGAAAACTGGATCTGGTAAACCAGTTATGATACTGATGACTACAGAAATGGGTAAGGGAGTTGACTTTATGGAAGGAACTCACAAGTGGCATGGTGTTGCTCCAAATGACGAGCAACTTGTAGATGCATTGAATCAATTAGAAGAAACTTTAGGAGACTATTAATCGCCAAATCGAGAGAAAATGAAAACCAAACTTACATTCACAGAAAAAAAAGATACACGTTCAGGATTTGGTGATGGACTACTTGAAGCAGCACAAAAAGATGCTAATGTAGTTGGACTGTGTGCTGACCTAACTGGATCATTAAAGATGAATGCTTTTCAGAAAGAGTTTCCCGAGAGGTTCTTTCAAGTTGGAATAGCTGAAGCTAATATGATGGGGATAGCTGCGGGCTTAGCCACAAGTGGCAAAATTCCATTTACAGGAACGTTTGCTAATTTCTCTACGAGTAGGGTCTACGATCAGCTTAGGCAATCAATCGCTTATTCTGAAAAAAACGTTAAGGTTTGTGCATCACATGCGGGTCTTACTCTTGGTGAAGATGGAGCAACCCATCAGGTATTGGAAGATATTGGTATGACTAAGATGCTACCAAATTTCACCGTAATCAATCCATGCGATTACCACCAGACAAAAGCTGCAACAATCGCAATAGCCAAGCATCACGGCCCTGTCTATTTGCGATTCGGAAGACCTGGATGGCCTATGTTTATGCAAGACCAACCATTTGAAATTGGTAAAGCAATTACGCTAATTGAGGGTACTGATGTTACAATTTTTGCAACTGGTCATTTAGTGTGGAAGGCAATTGAAGCCGAGGCAATTTTATCGGAGCAAGGAATTTCCGCAGAAGTAATAAATATCCATACAATTAAGCCGTTAGATGAAGCTGCTATTTTGAAATCAATTGCGAAGACTGGCTGTGCTGTATCTACTGAAGAGCATCAAATTGCAGGAGGTCTTGGTGAGAGTATTTCTCAGACGATTGTCAGAAATAATTTAGTTCCTCAGGAGTTTGTAGCTGTCAATGATCAATTTGGAGAAAGTGGCAAACCTGAAGAGCTACTAGATAAATATGGTCTCGGCGCCAATAACATTGTTGAAAAAGCCAAAAAAGCAATACAACGAAAAGGTTAAAATTTTAGATTTAGTAATTGAAAGCCCAGATTATTGTCTGGGCTTTTTTTGTCCTGCATCTTTGCAATATGCCATCTCAAAGACAGCTTTTTCTTAAACACTTAGCTCAAACATCGGACAGCCCATTGATGCTGGAAATGGTCTCTGCAGAAGGCATTTATATGCATGATGTTGATGGGAAAGAATACATTGATTTAATTTCTGGGATTGGTGTGTCTAATGTGGGCCACAGACATAAGAAAGTTGTGGAGGCAATCAAAAACCAAGTTGATAAACATCTGCATGTTATGGTTTATGGTGAGTTTGTACAAAGCCCCCAAGTCAAGTTAGCAGAAGCTCTATCGAATACTCTTCCAGAAAGCATGGACTCCGTATATCTTGTAAATTCTGGCAGTGAGGCCATTGAAGGAGCGATAAAGTTGGCCAAGAGATATACGGGTAGATCAGAAATTATGAGTTGCAATAACTCATACCATGGATCATCTCATGGTGCACTCTCCTTGACAGGTAGTGAGTCATTTAAACGCAATTACCGTCCTCTACTACCAGGTATTCAACACATTGATTTTGGAGACATTGATCACCTAAATTCTATAACCGAAAAAACAGCTGCTTTTGTAATTGAAACAGTGCAGGGGGAAGCAGGTGTAAGACATGCAAGTTCTGAATACTGGAAAGCAGTGAGAAAAAGATGTGACGAAACAGCCACTCTTTTAATCTTAGACGAAATACAATGTGGATTTGGAAGAACTGGCAAGTTCTGGGCATTTGATCATTACGATATAATTCCAGATGTTGTGGTTAGCGCAAAAGGAATGGGTGGCGGAATGCCAATAGGATGTTTTATTTCTAGCAAAGAGATAATGCACGTTTTCACGGAAAATCCAGTCTTAGGTCATATCTCAACATTTGGAGGACATCCAGTCTCAGCGGCAGCGGCTCTTGCCACAATAGGAGTAATTCATGATGAAAACCTACTGAATGATATAACGGAGAAGGAAGATTTATTCCATAATCTTCTAAATCACAATAAAATCAAAGAAGTAAGGAGTAAAGGGCTGATGATGGCTGTAGAGTTTGAATCTTATGACGTTTTAAAGCCAATCATTGATAAAGCTATTGATTTGGGAGTAGTTACAGACTGGTTTCTCTTTAATGATCAATCGATGCGAATAGCTCCCCCATTGAACATTACCAAGGAGGAAATTAAAAAAGCCTGTAAGGTAGTCTTACAGGCTATCGATACAGTATAAGGTATTCTATATAAGTTCTTTCAACTCTAATGTTACGGTTTTTTCCTCCCCATTTTGAAGGATTGTTAAATCAACTTTTTTGTTCTCTTGTTTCAATAAATCCCTCATTTGCGGAAGCGAATAATCGCCTGCATTCTCACCATTAATTTTCAAAATCTGTGCATCAATTTTTATTCCTGCCGCTCGAGCTGGGCTATTTTCATAAACTCGATGAACAAGTACCTGATTCATTTCCTTATTTAATTGAAGGTATATTCCACTTGCGCTCACATTGAATGAGTTAGAAAAGTTCTCATTCTTCTCGAAATAGATTTTTTCTCTAGAGTAATCAAAAGTGATATCAAATCTATTAAGTACTTTATTGCCTAGAATACCCGCTACCTTTTTATTGTTCTGAATACCATGTTTAGCTGTGCTAATACCAACTGGCATGTTATTAAAAACAAATGAGCCAAACGAAAAACTTTTTACTCGGCCTTCAAAATGCATTGTTTCGGTATCTCCAAGTCCCGCTACCGGATAGGAAAAATGTTCACCAGTGCGATCAACGATATTTTCATTTTTAGCAAACTTCGTATTGAAATCAAGGGTTGTACCTGCACCCGTATTTAGAAAGAATTCTCCTTTCAGTTTTTCTCCATCATTAAGCACGACTTCACCTTCAATGTGAGGTATATAATTATCCAGTTTGAATTTAAAAGTTTCTCCGACACCATCATGATCATAGCTATCTTGTTGATACAATTCGAACATTCCATTGCTGTAATTCAGCTTTACAACGTAGTGATGCAATAAATCATAACCTATAATCCCATCGATATTTCTTCCAATACTCATTTCCAGATGTCGAAGGCTTGTTGCATATAGTTGTATATCTTTTTCAAGCTGGATACCATTTAGCTCAATAGTATTATGATCAATTAAAGCTCCCTTGATTGCACCCTGAGCACTGGTCTTTGATGCAGAATGATTCAGATCAAGGTTCAAACTTTGAGCAATATCCAAATCAATCACAGGCAGACCATCACCAGTATCGAAAACAAAATCTAACGGTTCTGACCCATCAACACTCAGGTGGATAAAAATATGATCTCCATAAAGCTCCATTTCTGTTGATGTAAGTGGAGTCTGGGAGAAACTGATTAAAACAGTGAATAAAAACACTGCAACAAGAATTTTTTTCATTAAGAGTCTGTTTAATTTCAGGTCAATTTAGATATTTCTAATAAATCAATGTTAAAAATTTAAGATAGCTTGATATGCACATGATAGAGAAAGTAAGTGAAGCGGTAAAATTTCTAAAAGAAAAAGGTTTTGAATCTCCAGAAGTTGGAATAATACTAGGTACCGGACTGGGCGCACTTACAGATCAAATTAATATCGAGCATGAGTTTGTGTATTCAAACATCCCTCATTTCCCAATAGCTACTGTTGAATTTCATAAAGGAAAGCTTATTTATGGGACCTTGGAGGGTAAGAAGGTAGTAGCTATGCAAGGACGCTTTCATTACTATGAAGGTCATAGTATGGCACAGGTGGTTTTTCCAGTAAGAGTCATGCAACAACTTGGGATTGAAAGGCTAATTATTTCAAATGCCGGAGGTTGTATGAATTTAGATTGGAAAAAGGGCGAATTGATGCTTATAGAAGATCACATCAACTTACAACCAGATAATCCACTTAGAGGACATGAAGCAAGCGCTTTCGGTCAAATTTTTACTGATATGAGCAGTCCTTATGATCAAGATATGAATGAAAGGCTAGCTGCAATTTCTAAAGACAAAGGAATAAAATTAAATAAAGGTGTATATGTATCAGTTGCCGGTCCAAGTTTGGAAACAAAAGCTGAATACAGATTCCTCCGAATGATAGGTGCAGATGTTGTCGGTATGAGTACCGTACCGGAAGTAATAGCAGCAAATCAAATGGGACTACCTGTATCTGCAATTTCTGTACTGACAGATGAATGCGATCCAGAAAACTTGAAACCGGTCGATATTGAAGACATCATAGCGACTGCAAAAAATGCTGAAAAAGAGTTGGTGATATTAATTCAAGAATTGATTAAAAACTTATAGAGGTTATCTTCAATTCTGAAGATTCATCTGCTCAAGTTCTAAAACAAATGGATCTGTTGCACTAAGAGTTTTGGGAAAAGGCCAATACTCCTCCATGTTAACTTTTGAGCCTTGAATTTCGGTGCTTTCAAGGTTTGCCATCTCTTTTTTATGATTGGTCTTTCGGAGAGCGACGACTCCACCAATTGACAGTAATAAAATAAGAGCGAGCCAAATAAATTTCGATGACATTTTGTGGTGTGAATAGGTGAAATTAATGGCTGCAAGGTACTAGCAACTGAAAGTAAAGTAAATACCCGAAAAATGGTATTTATATTATCAGATGATAATAAATAACGGAAAATGATACCCATTTTAGGGTATTTTTTAAAGTTTTCACTTACCCCATTAATGCCAATTCAAATAAAGTGATTAACCTCGAATTGTAATAGACATTAAGGCAACACTAACTAGTGAAAAATCTATCTAAGGATAGTTGGTTGGTCCGACGCTAATCTCAAAAAGATCAAGTGTCGGACCTTTTTATTTCACTGACAAAATAAATTTTATTTAAAGGCAGGAATACCTGTTATTTCTGCACCTAATATCAGCAGGTGTATGTCATGTGTCCCTTCATAGGTCACTACAGATTCTAGATTCATCATATGTCTCATCATAGGATATTCTCCTGTGATTCCCATACCTCCATGAATCTGTCTTGCTTCTCTTGCAATATTTAAAGCAACTTCTACACTATTCCTTTTGGCCATTGAAATCTGTGAAGTACTTGCTTTCCCTTCCTCCATCATCTTTCCTAGCTTCCAATTCAATAATTGTGCTTTGGTAATCTCTGTTAGCATCTCGGCTAGCTTCTTTTGCACTAACTGAAATGATCCAATAGGTTTTCCAAATTGCTCTCTTTCTAATGAATATCTTTTGGCTGAATCATAACAATCCATTGCAGCCCCGATAGCACCCCAGGCAATTCCATATCTAGCTTTGTCTAAGCAACCCATTGGGGCGCCCAAACCATTTTTGCCTGGCAGTAGATTTTCTTTTGGAACTTTGACATCACTAAACACCAGTTCTCCAGTACAAGACGCCCTTAACGACCATTTTCCATGTGTCTCAGGAGTTGTGAAACCTTCCATGCCTCGCTCTACAATTAATCCATGGATACGGCCTTCTTCATTTTTTGCCCATACTACAGCAATATCAGCTTTAGGAGAATTAGAAATCCACATTTTAGCTCCATTAAGAAGATAATGATCACCCATGTCTTTGAAATGTGTCTCCATGCCACTTGGATTGGATCCATGATTAGGCTCTGTCAATCCAAAACATCCTAACATATCGCCTGAAGCCAACTTGGGCAAGTACTTCATTTTTTGCTCTTCAGAACCGTAGGCATAAATGGGATACATCACTAAAGAACCTTGCACTGAAGCTGTAGATCGCATTCCGGAATCACCTCTTTCAATCTCTTGCATGATCAATCCGTAAGAGATGTAGTCTAATCCGCCACCTCCGTATTTGGTA
>CAZWLS010000223.1:0-7255 GCA_964634415.1 uncultured Roseivirgaceae bacterium
GAAATGAATCGGTTTTTTTGTTTCCTCTGCTATTCTTTTCTCAATCGCAACTCTTAGTAATCACAATTCCACGTCAATTTCAAAACTGAGTGTAAGCCTTTACAAGTGATTATTGTTCATAATTTAAAAAAAAATATAACTGAAAGAGTTAGGAGTGAATAGTTTGTTGGTATAGTGGATTTTATTAAAAAAGTTTTATAAAATATTGATTATGTGCAAATACCATAGATAATTGTCTGCGTTGTGTGTGTATTTAGAAATAATTAATATATCTTATACACCGTATCGTTTTATTATTTTGAAATATGATATATAGAGGTTTGATAATACATCAATTTTTTTATCATTTAATATGACAAATACATAAAACAATTAAACACCAAATTATTTACAAAACCTTTAAATGACTTTTAAAAATGAGTAGTTCACCTATCACTAAAACCTATAATCTTGGTCCTGTAGGCGTAATAGAATGTAAAATCACCGGTGATGATAGAGCCACGGTAAATGTTACTGTTTCAGCTGGATCTTCGCAAGTATGGTCCGGAACTTTGATGCAGGCAGTACCTGATGCTACTACACCAGAATTGATTCTTGGTAATACGACAGTAGAAGCTGGTGCTAAGTTTCACTTGACGATTCCTACCTCAACTCAGCAAGGAAGTGTTAGTCTAAATTGTACTATCAAGAGTGGAGATAATGACCCAACTCCATTTGCAGCTCAGGTTGCCACATGGAGCTTGAGCGATGGCTCGGGATCATAAATAGCTTATAATAATTTTATATGGAGGGAGAGATATTTTAAAGTTTCTTCCTCCAATTTTCATGCGCAAACTTTACCGCCATATTGCTATACTGTGCTTATATTTTTTAGCAGGGTGCAACTTTGTTGATCAGCAAAGTGCTGCTAATAATAATAGAATAGTTCTAAATCTATCTTATACAGACAGTGTAGGAAAAGAACATCCTGCCAGGATCGAATTTCCTGTTAGTCCGGAAGAATTCGCATATCTACAAAAAGGAGCTAATTATAATGCTTCTATGCTTATTACTGATGCTAGCGCTGATAGCGCGCATAAGACGTTTGATGACCAAATAGGAAGAAATAGCGATACTTCCATTCTTCCTAATAGGAAGCAGAGTGATCGCCGTTATAAATACAATCTTGGCCCGGAAGGAATTGTAATGACTGAGGTCAAAGGAGATGCAAAAAATATAGCTTATGTGTCGATCTACTCAGGATCTGTACAATTATACACGGTAACTCTTACGCAAGTACAACCAACTGCCACGCTAGACTCAGATCTAATCATGGGCGGATTTGTCATTAGAAAAGGAGCTAAGCTGAAAATGCAGATTCCTACTGAACTTCAGGACGGGTACGTATTCATGGCCTGTCAATTTAGATCAGGAGATAATGACGAAACAGAATTTGGATCAATTATTTCAACATGGACATTATGATCACTTAAGAATCACCTTCTAAAATCACTTCGATGGCCACCACCAATTACTTCACAAGATATTTCGATACATCGCTTTTTTACGGATCTGATACTAATACGTCAGGTGCAAAAAATTTAGGATGGTGTGCTTTTTCATGTAATAAAATTGATGCTAAAACAACTGAAATAACACTTTCTGAAAGTTGGGAAAGCTGGAAGAGCTATTCAGGCGCATATATCTTTTCTTATGAAGAACCTGACTTGAGTACTTCTGATCTTGTTGCAAAATTTTTAAGTAAGGTATCAGCGTATTTAGATGACCAGTACGGAGGAACCTCATCATTTAATGGAATGGCCATTGTATGGCTTGAGGATCCTTCTGCAGATTCCTTCACAACAGCAAATACAACTGCAATGACATTAACCATCAATGCATTTGATAATGTAATTGTGGATAGTTCATTAAACGATAAAATTACGGTTGACCTCACATTTGCTATATCAGGAAATTCTGTCCTCACATTCAATGATGATGGGGATGATTCAAATTTCTTGTTTAAAAGCTCTAATACTGGCAAAGTTCAGCTGATATCTTCTCCATTGGCAAATAATTCTGAGGTAAGCCCTAATCAAGCTACGTTACCATTCTTCAACTCCAATCGGGGTTGTTTTCTTTTTGATATATACTTTAAGCAGCGAAGTGATTTCGACATTTTTGATGTCGCAATAAAGTATTTCTACCCGTCGGGTTCGGACACAAAAGCCTTAACTTATCCAATAGCTGGATCTCTTAGTTGTTCTGAATTCATTGGTTTTAACGCTAGCATTGATCCTGTCGATGTATTGAATGATAAGATTAAGAATGACGATAAGTCGAATGCGCTTAGGACATATTTTTCTTTTTCAGGGAAGTCTAAAGAAGACAAGGAAATCAGTTTGGTTTCTAACTTCAGAACAAACTTTGGACACATTGTTTCACTCTCAGCAATTCAAAGTAAGAATGACCTTGGATTTCCAAATGCAGATCAGGGAATTTTAGTTTTTCAACCTACCAAGGAAGATAAATCTGGGCACTACTACTTAGTGCCTTCAGGTAAGTTTTCGGTGATTACCGAAACTGAGAATGCAAATACAAACCTGCTCACAGGACTCTCAGGAACAGAAACGGTAAGTTGCTCTACTGAATCCGAAAAGCAGGATATTGTCTGTTTCCATCCAAATAGATCTGCTTATGCTCCAAAGTTTCCGCTACAAGCAGAACAAGAAGATGACGATAAGAAAAATCCAAAACTGGAAGGTAACATTACGACAGCATGGATAAGCTTTGAAAAGAATGGAGACAATGAGGATAACATCTACTACAGTCAACCTAAGGGAGCATCTCTCTATGCAAAAGATCATGGAGTAAGTCAGCAGGTTCCTTCTCTTCTGGGATTCTTTGCGCCGCAAACTGACAACCTTACAGAAGATCAAGCGGTATTTCCGATAACTCCTTATGCAGGGTTAGATATTGATTCAAGTTCTCAACAGGAAACAATGTCTAAGTTCGAATCGCAAATTTTAGCTCCATTTCGCAAGGAGGTAATTCATGAGGCATCCATAAATAAAAAGGAAGCTTTGCTCGCTGCGCCACTAGCGGAAAGCTTGGCGGAGGCGAATCCGATATTCTCTACATCACCGCAAGGTTTGCTTGTTCAGGTTGGTACTGCTCAGTCTTCTTCGCAATGGGCGCAACTTCAACTTGCGAACAACAAGGTAAGAGAATACGAACACGGTGTAGCGAAAGAAAATACGTACAGTTTAGATTTTAATAACCTCGGAGCTGTACTCCAAAGCGCCTTTCAAACAAGTGAGCAGTTTTTGATAGTCAGCTTGAATAAAGATGGTAACCTGGGAGATTTTTCAAATGAAATGTCTATTGAAGGATGGCCTTTTTTACTCAATGTACCTGAGGCAGATACTTACGGACAATACAATAACGTCCTGATCTTCAAATTTTGCAAAGGAGCCCTTCAGGACTTGGTTAAAAATACCAAGCACTGGACCAATCCATCTAGTTTTAATGTAACCGAAAATGGAGGGCTAGCTTCCATCTCCAATTGGCTATCCAATTACGTAGAAAAGGGGATTGAGCAGTTTAGTACCAATAATGATCAGGATTTTTACAAGTTCTATCAGGTAGCAACTGACCCGAATTGGAATGGGATTCTTGCTTTGAGCACAGACATCAGCCTGGAAGATTTCCCCGAGCAATTACAAGGACTATTGGGAGGAATCAATACTGACAAATTTAGATCTCATCATTTTGGTATTGACGTCAATCATGTAACACCGGATGGCGATAGCAATACACTAAATATGTCTCCTGAAAGCTCGCTCTTTGGGTTGATTAATTACGTAGATCCTCTCTTTGAAAAAAGCCATCAAGACTTAGAGATATACAGGGAAAATGCATCCATTGACAGCTCGAAGGACTATGAGTTTAAGGTGTTGCTGCTCAAGGTGCTATTCGAAAATTCCAAAATAAAAGCCTTCAATAGCTATATCCAGATTGTGTTGAATAAGCTTTTTGATGAAAAGGTTGTTAGCGAAAACAAGAACAACCTGATCATCATGAAAGGCACCTATGAAGATCATGATGGTTTACCAACTTACATCTTTAATTCTACAGGAGATGCTGACCTATCCATAGACAGCATTATCCTAAATAAAGTAGAAATCATTAAATCGGACTTTAGCACTTTACTTCCACAGGGTCAGGATGATGCGACCAAAGTGCATGCTCGGTTCTCTTTTTGGGGTTTCATTGATTTTCATCAATTAGATGGTTTTGATATGTTCTCCTTTGGAAATGAAGAAGGAGAAGACCTTCATCAGAAAGGGCTTTCATTCTCTAACCTTTACGTGGATATGAGCTTTGCTCTAGATACGCCAAGTTCTAAAACGTTCGAATTTGACATATCGCATATCTCATTCAATATCGGTCAAAGTACCACTAGAGATGCAAGTTTAGTACCTCACTTTCCATTAAATCTTACTGGACTGATTTCAGGTGATGATAATAACACACCAAGTAAACAAAACTACTTGCCTGTACAGCTTACTCAGTTGAATCAGCAGCAGCAAGTTTCTGGTAAGTGGTATGGACTTGTGTTTGACTTGAATATGGGTACACTAGGAGCATTAGCAGCGAAAGGAGGGTTTACCTCATCATTTATAGCACTATGGAACGTCGGCGCAACAGGAGCATCTGCAGGTATTCGATTACCTGGAGTGAATACGCAAAGTAAGTTTTTGAGCCTGCAAAGTGTGCTGAAAGTAGACATCAACACGATAACACTTAGTGGGGCAACAATCCAAAAAGGAGATGAGAAGGAAGGCGAAGATACGCCTCCGGATACTGGGGTTTATGTGATGAAAATCAATCAGATAGCACTAAAAATATTGAGTTTGACATTGCCACCTGGAGGTGATATTGACTTTTATCTTTTTGGTGATCCGAATGCAAATGCGGACCCAAGCTCGCTTGGATGGTACGCTGCATATCAGAAGAAATAAAATAAGGAATGAAAAATTTGATCTATATCGTACTTGTCCTGACTGTCTTTCTTTGTTCAGCACAGTCGCTAGAAATACATCAAATCGGACGAGGAGATGGTGATTCGGCTTTGATTATTGCAATTGACACCAATCAAATGGGAGTCTATGATACAGCAGTAGTCCTCATTGATGCTCAGCGCTCTAGAGGTGCAGCTTTATCTGTTGCAGAATATTTGAGAGATACGCTAACTAATAAATTTCCGAATAGACGAGTAATAGATTTTGTGGTCACATCACATATTCATCAAGATCATCTTGGTGGGATGATTCCTATTATGGAGATATTCATTGCTAATGGATGGAGGGTAGGTAATGTCGTTGATCGCTTTGCTTTGAATTTGGTAAACCTTGATTATGTAGGTCAAGACGTTTTTGAATGCTACGATAGTGTAAATCATCAGGCTGTAAGAACGTCAGCTCAACAGTATAAGCAATATGTAGATCAGTTAGGAAATAGAATAACGGTTCAACCATCCAATAACTTATTCCACTTTAAGGGATTTCAAAATATTAGTTTCACTTGCTTAGCCGCGAGTGGAGTCACGTTAAACAATAACCAACGGCATGTTTTTCTTGATCAACTGGCCGATAATAGATACAGAGTTAGAAGCGAAAATGATCTTTCATACGCATGGCTGCTTGCTTTCCAGGGATTTCACTATTTCACCGGTGGAGATATAGGCGGTGGCGGTGGTGGTTACGCTAATGGAGAAACTCCCATTGCGGCGTATATGAACACATTTTTCCAAGGCCACAACTTTCATGTATGCGCAATGAAGGTAAGCCATCATGGAAGTGCTCATAGCACTAACGACCTCTTCTTGCAAACAACAAATCCCACACTTTCAGTTGTGACAGGAAATCTAAGAACTTTTGGTGGTACAGCTTTACCAACTTTTGGAACGTTGCACAGACTGTCACAAAACCCGACGGAATTGCGATATGCATTTACGGTCACCCCAGCAAATCCAACAGTCGCAGATTATTCAAATAGAGCTCGATTTCTTGGGTACAATGATGTAGTCATTAAAATACCACAAGCACCTGGTTTTCCTGGGCAGGGTCAAGGCTTGCAAATGCAAGTGTTCCAAAGAAATAGAAACAATGATCAAAATTATTCCCCGGTAAATGCCAATCCGACACACGAGGTTATCACTTGCAATAAAAATCACCAATAAGAATGAAATTAAAAGTCAAAATAGCTTTAGCAGTTCTCTTCTTTGGATATCTCAATCCATGTTCTGGGCAATGGTTGGAAATCCATCAAATTGGAAGAGGAGAAGGGGATTCTGCTTTGATTTTAGGCGAAGATGTTAATGCAACTACAGACAAACTTGAACCATTTGTCATATTGATTGATGCTCAACGTTATGCTAAATCAGCATATTCTGTTTGGGAGTATGTTCGTGATACAGTTGAGACACGATTTCCAGGTAGAAAGACGATTGATTTTATTGTTTCCTCCCACATACATGTTGACCATTTTGGAGGGATGGAGACATTTATAGGAAATGCATTAGATAGTAGATGGAGAATTGGTGGTATCGTGGACCAATTTGCGATTGACTATTCGCATTTAGATTTTACAGGGGCTGATATCTATGAATGCTATGATGATATTGATGCCAAAGTTTCTAAAACATCTGCTGAAAAATACATTGTTTTTACACGCAGAGTTGGATTGGAGCGGATACCAATACAGCCAGGCCCTCGCGGAAATCTTTTCTACTATAAAAATTTTAAGAATATAAAATTTAATTGCCTCGCTGCAAATGGAGTTACAATACGTGGAAATAATCCAATTGTTTTTTTGAAAAGTGTTGGGGTAAACAAATTTAAGGTAGATAGCGAGAATGATTTGTCTTTTGTTTGGATGCTTTCATTTCAGGGATTTCACTATTACACAGGGGGTGATATTGGTGGAGGTGGTGGAGGTTATGTTGATGGCGAAACGCCTGTAGTGAATTACATGGGATCATTTTTTGGAGGAAGATCATTTCATATGTGTGCCATGAAAGTAAGTCATCATGGGAGTACGCACAGTACCAATGATACTTTTCTTGGCGCTACTTCACCAACGATTTCGATTGTTCCTGCGAGCTTAAGAACCTTTAATGGAACAGCTCTGCCGACAGCATATACACTCGGAAGATTAAAGGGAATCGGTACCAATTTACTGTATACATTATATGGCATGAAAGGAAGTTGAT
>CAZWLS010000224.1:0-7244 GCA_964634415.1 uncultured Roseivirgaceae bacterium
TTTATTCTTATTCTGTTTGGCAATTTTTAAAGGAGATTCTCCGATTAGAGAATCCAGAAGTGGATCAGCCCCATGCTGTAAAAGAAGCTCAGAAATAGAGACATTGCCATTTCTGGAAGCTTCTACTAATGGTGTGGTTAAAATCTCAGGATGCAAAAAATTGGGGTCTATGCCTTGCGAAAGATAGTATTGAACGGAAGCTTGATCTTCGTCTATTACCGATTGAACTAAAGCTTTGAATTCACCTGATTGCATAGGTAATCACTTTAAAAATTTTTACTTTGTAACGTGATTTAACTCAACAAAAGAAAGATAAATGATAGCAGTAGTTTCTCCCGCAAAAAATCTTGATTTTAAGACTCCTCACCAGCAAACCCCTACACAACCTCGGCTGATGGAGTGTACACAAGAGCTTATTCATGTTTTGAGAAAAAAATCTGTTGATGAAGTCTCAGACTTGATGAGTATCAGTAGGCAACTTGCTGGACTCAATGTACACCGCTACAAGGAATTTGAATTTGAACATACGGATACAAATTCGAAACCAGCGGCACTGGCATTTAATGGAGATGTTTATCAGGGATTGCAAGCTGAAACTTTTGACGAAAAGAAAATGGAGTTTGCGCAAAAGCACTTCAGAATATTGTCGGGACTTTACGGCTTGTTAAGACCACTAGATTTGATTCAACCCTATCGACTTGAGATGGGTACCAAGCTTGCTTTTGACGATTATAAGACGCTTTATGAGTACTGGGATAAAAAGATCTTAAACCTGCTGCTTGAAGACCTACAAGCACAGGGGGATGATATCATTCTAAATCTGGCATCCAATGAATATTTTAAGTCAGTAGATAAAAAAGACACACCTGCACGAATCATCGATGTAGAATTCAAAGACTTTAAAAATGGAAAGTATAAGATAGTCTCATTTTATGCTAAAAAAGCCAGAGGAATGATGTCTCGATTCATGATTGAAAACAATATCACTAATCCTGAAGACCTACGAGCGTTTGATTATGGAGGCTATTATTTTGACGAATCTGCTACTGAAGAAAATAAGCTAGCATTTAAGAGAGACGCCAAAAAATAGTCGGGATGACTGGATTCGAACCAGCGGCCCCCACTACCCTAAAGTGGTGCGCTAACCGGGCTGCGCCACATCCCGAACTCCAACAAATTTAAGGTCTACTGTTGCATCCAACCAAACAATTCCATCAGCCAGGCTACGCCCAGGTGAATGAAAATGCCGCCCCAAATATTTCTACTGTAATAGGAGATAATACCGAGTAAATATCCACCAAATATGGAGCTGATTGTTTCGCCCATCGGTTTTCCGAAATGTAGGAAAGCATACGTCACAACCATAGGTAATACGGCATAACCTCCAAGTGTGCGAGTGAATGCAAAAATTAAAAATCCGCGGAATACCAGTTCAACCGAAATGAAGTTACTTCCATAGCATAATTCATAAATAGTGACTAGCCACCATTCTGATATGTCAGGGTTTACTTTTAAAAATAAGTTGGCACCCGATCCTCGATATCGCGGGTAAAATTCTTGAATATCACCCATGAAAGACCCAATCCCAATAAAGATCGCAGAGATTCCTAATAGAATTAAGTAAGGTTTCGGGTCAAATCTTTTCCAACTCAACCCGTAGAAGTTATCATCTTCATCTTTCTCTAAGAACCGATAGAGCAAAAGCATCGGGATTACTACCAGGATAAGACTGGCTGACCAATTCACACACCTAATTACAAAATGGTATTCCATTTTAGGCAGATATTTTAGCCATTCAGCAAAGCCATAAAACGAGCGATCTAAGGATAGAAGACCAAATCCGATAATTAACTTTACCCAGTAGTTTTTGCTAGTAAGCCACTCTTTCTTCTTGCCAAACGAGTATATGATAAGGCATACTATAAAAAATGGAGTAGCATGGAAGAGAAACATCCATAGCCATTTTATTGGTTTTCCATTATAAGAATCAATGACACTGTCTTCAAAGTCGTATGTATAATTTAACGCTATACATATGGCGGTAAACAACAAAATGGATACATAAAGCTTCCATTCGAAGTGCTCTTTCTGATAATCTTTGAGGTATTGAAGAACTTTCTTCATTAATGATGTTAATGGAATGAAAAACCTAAATTAGACCATTCATTTGAAAGAATAATCCATGTGTCTCATCACATTCGCTTATAAAGCACATCCAAAGTATAAGTTTATACTCGCTGCAAACCGAGACGAATTTTATGCACGTCCCACCACGCAAGTAAACTGGTGGAATGATCATGCTTCGATCATTGGCGGGAGAGACCTGCAAGCTTTGGGAACATGGATGGCTATGAATAAAAATGGTCGTTTTGCCGCAGTTACTAATTATCGAGATATTCAAAATATCAATCCGGAGGCCCACTCCAGGGGAGACCTTCCGGTTAATTTTCTATTGAATAATCAGTCCCCTCAGGAATATGCTCAGGAGGTGTTTGAAACAGGATCGAAATACAACGGATTTAATTTACTAGTGATGGATGATGAGCTTGCGCATGTCAGCAATTACGATAGTAATGTAAACCTGCTATCTGAAGGAATTTATGGCCTTAGTAACGCACTGCTTGATACGCCATGGCCCAAAGTTTCTAGGTCTAAAAAAGCGTTTGAAGCAACAATTTCATCTGACTTTTCTCTTGAAGACCTTATTCGAATAATGCAAGATGATGAGCTAGCTCCAGACAATGACCTGCCTGAAACAGGATTAGATTATGAACGTGAAAAGGCGCTATCAGCAATGTGCATCAGGACTCCTGATTACGGCACTTGTTGTTCGACAGCGATAACTATTGATTACGATGGAAATGTTGAGTTTATGGAAAGAAGTTATCCAGTAGGTGCTAGAAAAGATGGAACTGTCTCTTTTACTTTCAAAGTAGATTGAATATGAGTAAGGAACATTTTGAAAAGCTTGAAC
This sequence comes from uncultured Roseivirgaceae bacterium, assembly GCA_964634415.1. Lineage (GTDB taxonomy): Bacteria > Bacteroidota > Bacteroidia > Cytophagales > Cyclobacteriaceae > Ekhidna. Next base: position 2,975 of record CAZWLS010000224.1, read on the forward strand.
GGATGTACCTATCAGCAAATATGAATCGAATGATTTATGACTCAACGACCGTGAAGATAGAGCAAGGTTCCGCAGTGATAGGTTTAACATTAAGTGAAAAGTACTTTCATGCCCTAGGTGCAATGCATGGTTCCGTATATTTTAAATTATTGGATGATGCAGCATTCTTCGCAGTAAACTCAGCAGTAACGGACGTTTTCGTTCTTACAAAATCTTTTAATATCAATTTCAAAAAACCAGTCTCCCATGGAGTTTTAAAAGCTGTGGGGACACTTGAAGAATCATCAGATTATTCATTTCGGGGTAAATCTGAGCTTTTCAATGAAGACGGAGTCCTAGTGGGGTATGGATCGGGTGAATTTGTAAAAAGCAGGGTGGCGCTTTCACCTGATATTGGATATTTATGAAAGGGATAAAAAAATATTTCGGGCCAAGTACACTTGTAACCGCCGCATTTATAGGCCCTGGCACCTTGACTGTTTGTACAATTAGTGGAGCCAATTTTGGATACACACTTTTATGGGTACTTCTTTTTGCTACTATTTCCACCATTATACTTCAAGAAATGACGGCTCGTCTCGGTTTGATTACTCAGAAAGGGTTGGGAGAGGCTATTCGAGCGCAAATCGAAAATCCTGTTGTCAGAGTTATGGCTATCATACTTGTATTTACTGCCATTATTATAGGAAATGCTGCTTACGAAGCTGGAAATATATCAGGAGCAGCATTAGGAATTGAAGGAGTTTTTGGAAATACAATACCTTGGGCAATGCTTATTGGCATCGTCTCGTTTGCTATTCTTTTCTTAGGTAGATTTCAACTGATTGAGCGTGTATTAATCGGTTTAGTAATGGTAATGAGCACAGTGTTTATAATCACCGCTATGGTTGTTAAACCCGATTTATCTGAGATCTTTTCAGGACTTTTTATTCCATCAATTACGGATAAAAACCAATTGGCAATTTTGGGATTAATCGGTACTACTATAGTTCCATACAATCTCTTCTTACATGCTTCATCGATAAGTAAAAAATGGAAAAAGAAAGAACAATTAGCTGATTTAAGAAAAGAAAATGCTGTAGCAATTGGACTTGGAGGATTTATTTCTATGACAATCGTTATTGCAAGTGCAGCTACTATCTATGGAACAGGTGTTTCAGGTATCAATGAAATGGCTGTACAACTCGAGCCGTTGCTAGGCAGTTGGGCTAAGTATTTCATTGCAATAGGATTGTTTGCAGCAGGAATATCTTCGTCTATTACAGCTCCATTAGCAGCAGCATATGCAGCGCGAGGTGTTTTTGGATGGAAAGAGGAGGCTTCTAGTTGGAAATTCAGGAGTATTTGGATCTTTATCTTAATGATTGGGACGATTTTTTCACTGATTGGATATAAGCCAATTCAGGTGATCCAAGTAGCACAAATTGCAAATGGCGTCTTACTTCCAGTGATTGTATTCTTCCTCATTCATCTATGTAATAAAAAGTCGTTGCTGGATAACTATGTAAATAGGCCATGGCAAAATGTTCTTGCCTTTGTTGTTATCATGGTAAGCCTTGTGGTCAGTTTTCGAAGTTTGAATTCCGTTTTTAACTTTATTTGATGGCTCATCACATTGACCTTAATGCCGACCTGGGAGAGCATCCAGACAAAGATCTTGATGAACAGATTATGCCATTTATTTCGTCATGTAACATAGCTTGTGGGGGGCATATTGGAAATGAAGCATCGGTACGAAAAACAGTATTATTAGCTAAAAAATTTGGGGTGGCAATAGGCGCACATCCCTCTTATCCAGATAAAGAAAATTTTGGAAGAAAGATTATCCAGATTCAGCCACAAGAACTTGCTGAAACCCTTTTTGAACAAGTAAATCTTGTAAGACGTATTTGCGATGAAGAAGGATTAGAGTTGCATCATGTAAAACCTCATGGGGCATTGTACAATCATGCAGCTTCCGAAGACTTCATATCCAAACTTATTTTGAATGTAATGCTGGAGGCAGCACCGACTGCTTATTGGGTGGGACTTGCAACTTCTGAATCAGAGAAAGTGGCCAAAGAGAATGATTTCCCATTCATTTCCGAAGGGTTTGCAGATAGAAAATATGAAGCCAATGGATCACTAAGATCTAGGTCAAAAGAAGGAGCAGTTTTAAATCAGAAAGAAGTTCTTAATCAGGTAGATGAGTTGGTGTTAAATAGTAGAGTAATGGCGGATGATTGGATAAACTTAAATATTCAGTCCATTTGCTTGCACGGAGATACAGATGGAGCTGTAACTTTAGCAAAAGAGATAAATCAGCATCTTGTCAAAAGAGGTATTCAAATCAAGGCAGTTTAATGGGATATCCTGGAGAGTTACTTATCTGGGAGAACAAGTGATATTGCTTGAGTGTAGCAAGGAGGTTCCAATTGAGAAAATACACCAATCCAGCCACACAATAGTCTCAACACTAAAGGAGAAGCTACTTGATATAGTTCCAACTTATCATTCCATTGCCGTTTTTACATCCTTGAATATTGAAGATTTCTTCGAACTACTAGAGAATAGCCCTATCCATATTGGATCGGAAAATACTTCTAATGAGATCGTCGAACTGCCAATTTGTTATGATTTCGGATTAGATCTGGAGAGGCTTGAACAACATACAGGTTGCTCGGCAGATCAACTGATTTCATTGCATACGAAAGGTACCTACAGGTGCTTATTTATTGGTTTTACCCCTGGCTTTGTTTATGCCGATGGACTAAACAAAAAACTAGAATGTCCCCGTTTGGAAAAACCACGCAAGAAAGTATTAGCGGGTTCGGTTGGAATCGCAGGAGATCAAACAGGGATTTATTCCCTTGATAGTCCTGGAGGTTGGAATATTATAGGCCGTACCCCAATAGACATTTTTAGGGTTGATAAACGTCCACCAATGCTCATGGATGTCGGTACCAGGTATAAATTTTATCCAATCACTAAAGTAGAATTCGAAGAATGGGGAAGTTGAAAGTGATTAAAACCGGACCCGCAGCCAGTATTCAAGACTTTGGGAGATTTGGTGTCAGGAGGTATGGGATACCTCAGTCGGGGGCTATGGATATCGATATGATGATTCTGGCAAATAGAGTTCTTGGCAATAAAGAGGATTTTCCAGTGATTGAATTTGCAATGATGGGTAGTAAGATGGAGGCACTTGAAGAGTCAACAGTTTCTGTTGTTGGAGCCGAATCAGTACTCAACGGTAAGAAGATGTCCAATGGATCATTTCTAATGATGCCTGGAGATCAATTGGAAGTCTCAGCTCCAACGGCAGTTTATGGTTATATAGCATTGGCAGGCAGAATTCAATCTAAAATTGATTTTGAGAGCAGCTCAACTTACCCACCTGCAAAATTTGGAGGAATTAATGGAGCATCATTAAAAGCCGGAGATATTCTTGAATCTAAAGGTGCCCGTAGGTCAAAAAGAGAATATGATCATCCAGTTATACAGCCCAAACCAGATTTGGAGATTACTATCATGAAAGGACCAGAATGGGAATATCTTAAGGAGCTTCCTAGCAGCAAAACCTTCGTAATTGATTCCTCAAGTAATAGAATGGGAATTCGTCTGATCGGAGAGTTGCAATGCGACTATCGTGAAATCAAATCTTCAGCAGTTGTGCCAGGAATTATTCAATTACCACCTAATGGTCAACCCATTGTACTCATGAACGATTGTCAAACCACAGGCGGATATCCGCGCATTGCCAAGGTGATTAATGAAGACTTAGGTAAGCTGGCTCAAGTAAAAGTAGGCCATAAGATATCTTTTAAAACGATTTGAAATTGTGTATTTCTGGCGACACATGATGTCAAAACAATACGCTCAAAGTAATGTAGATAGATAGGAAGGTAGTTTTACTTGTGTGAAGAGATTCATAACGATCGTATTACTAGCGTTAGTTACTGCTGAGTTAAATGCTCAATGCTGTTCGGGTGGAGTACCCATGTCTGGAAATCTTGGAATGCCATTGACTGATGTTGGCACGTTTCAATTGAATCTAAGTTACGACCTTAATAACCTCAAAACTTTAAAGCAGGGATCTAAAAAACTGGATGATGACTATAGGCAAAGGCTAACTCATTCAGTTCTACTCGAATTTGGATACTCCATCAATGAACGAATTTCGGTAGATGGATTTTTCTCATTTGTTCGTCAAGAAAGACGGATTCAGAATCCAGGTTCACGAGCGAATTTTACTAAGTCTGAAGGCATTGGAGATGCAGTATTACTTATT
>CAZWLS010000225.1:0-7155 GCA_964634415.1 uncultured Roseivirgaceae bacterium
CAACGGGATTAAATGCCGCTAAAACAAAAAATAATGTCAGTCCGATGGGTAGTACTAGATTTCTCACTCCCTTTATTGTCTAAAATGAAATACTTTTACGCAAAAGTTAGAAAAATCGGCCATGGCAGTAATTTTTCTGCACTATTAAGTGCAAAAAATTTGCCAAATGTGCCAACATTTAAACATCTCAAAGATAGTTTGGTCATAGTTCATTTTCAAAAAAGCGAGTTGGATTGAGGTGTCTCATTATACTTTTCTGTTTGATTCTTTCATTTTCTGCAAAATCGCAGGTAAATGACTCTACTTCTGTAGTAGCAGATGGTGATATTCCCTTGGCTGATAGTTTACTTACGAGCACTGCTTTAGATTCAACTATCACTGACACTACTTCGATAAACTCAACCAAGGAAAACCAAAGTGATATTCAAACAACCATTAATTACAACGCAAAAGACTCACTCTTCTTCAACGTAAAGAGTCGCGAGCTCTTTCTGTATGGAGAAACTCATATTGATTATGGTAGAGTTTCTTTAGATGCCGAACGCACAGATGTCGATTGGAATAAACGAACCTTGAAAGCCAAGTATGTCACTGATTCTACCGGTAAGAAAATAGGTAAACCTGTTTTCACTGAAGGCCCTGATGTTTATGTTACCGATGATATCGTTTACAATTTCAAAACAGAAAGAGCATTAATCAAAGGAGTAATTACTGAGAAGCAAGGTGGCTTCATGCATGGTGAGGATGTAAAGAAGAATGCTGAGGATGAATTATTTATTAAAGGAGCCGCATACACGACCTGCAACCTTGAACACCCTCATTTTTCCATAAAATCTTCGAGGTTAAAAGTCATACCAAACAACAAAGTCGTTTCGGGGCCATTCAATATGAGATTTAGAGATGCTCCTACTCCAATCTTTTTTCCATTTGGGATGTTTCCACAACCGAAAGAAAAATCATCAGGCATTATTGTACCTTCTTATGGTGAAGAACAAAGAAGAGGCTTTTTCCTAAGAAATGGTGGATATTATTTCGCAATAAGTGATTATGTTGACCTTAGACTTACAGGTGATATTTATTCAAAAGGAGGTAGTGGCATAAACGCGGTATCAAACTACTTTAAGAGATATTCTTTCAGAGGAACATTCAATTTCTCATATACCAACTCCGTTTCTGATGATATTGAAAACCCGTTAGAAACTAATGACTATAGTATCAGATGGAATCACAGTCCAGAATCACGAGGGAATTCATCTTTTTCCGCTTCGGTGAATGCCGCTACAAGAACATTTACTCAAAATAATAACCTCGTAGTTCAAGATTTTAACAGGAGTATTAACTCGCAACTTGCATCGAGCATAAGCTACAGAAAAACGTTTGTTGGGACACCCTTCAATATGTCTACCAATTTAAGGCATAGTCAGAATTTACAATCAGGAATTGTTAATCTAACACTACCAGACTTGACTGTCAATATGAATAGGATTTATCCTTTTAAGAACATAGTAAAGTCAAGCAAATCACCATTATCTAAACTAAACTTTAGTCATAATTTGGTTGCTAGAAATGACCTCTCAAACGATAGAGTTAGAAGTACAAGTTTTGAAGTAATTAATAGAGATGCGAGATCCGACTCAGTTATAACTTTTAACAGCAACAACTTCAATGAAATATTTAGAAGGTCTCAGCTAGGCGCAAAGCATACTATTCCAATTTCCACTTCTCTAAGTATTCTTAAATATTTTACAATAAATCCTAGCTTTAACTATGAAGAATTATGGTATACCAAAGAGCTTCAATATGAATATGTTGAGGCAGAGAATGGAGTTCGAATTGATACCGTAAGTGGTTTTAGTAGAGCCGGTAGTTGGTCCACTGGAGCGTCATTAAATACTAGAGTTTACGGAACTGTATTTTTTCCAAAAGGGAAAATACAGGCGATACGACATGTTATGACACCTAGTATATCATTCAATTACAGTCCCGATTTTTCAGATCCAAGGTTTGGAGTTTATAGTGACTTAAGAATCGACGAAGAAGGTAACACTACCAGAGTAAGTAAATTCGAAGGGTTTGCTTACGGTTCACCACCCGGAGGTGAAAGTAAAACACTAGGATTTGCACTTTCAAATAATCTCGAGATGAAAGTCGCGAGTAAGAAAGACACCATAAATGGATTTAAAAAAGTCTCAATTTTCGACAACTTAGGTATCAGCAGTGGTTACAATCTTGCTGCAGATTCTTTCAAACTTAGCAATATTAACATCAACGCAAGAACCAGTTTTTTCGATGGTAAATTAAGTTTGAACGTTACTGGCACCCTAGATCCATACGAATACCTTCTTTTATCAGAGTCAACTAGCTCAAGTGGAGATAGAATAGTATCGCAGAGAAGACTAGATAGGTTTACGTGGAATAATGGGAATGGATTAGGGAGACTAACAAGCGTAAATACAGCAATTAGCTTAAATCTTGCTCCAGGCCGTTCTTCAGGTAGGAGTAATGCTAATAGCACCAGTCCTATAAGTAGTTTGGGACAGGTAGCTGATGATTTGATCCCTCCTGATGAGGATGTTGGATTTGATGGCTATACTCAACTTGAGCGACAACAACTTGACCACATTCAAAACAATCCGAATCTGTATGTCGACTTCAGCGTCCCTTGGACTTTGCGAATGCAGTACTCCATCAATAGAACAAAGGTCGGCTTCCAAGATCCTACCATTAGACAGAGTTTTCAATTTAGTGGTACACTAGGGCTGACTGATAATACTCAAATCACATTTAATTCTGGTTACGATTTTGAAGCCAAAGACTTTACAACTACACGCGTAGGTGTTTCTCGTGACCTGCACTGTTGGACAATGAACTTCGACTGGGTACCATTTGGAAGGTTCCAATCCTACTTCCTTTCTATCAGAGTAAAGTCTTCAATACTACAAGATTTAAAGCTTGAAAAACGCAGAAGTTTCTTCGATTTCTTTAACTAGAACTTTTTTCCAAAAATTGTAAAATAGCCTTAAGGACGCTTCTAGCCTTCAAATCCCTTACGATTTGAGGGCTTTTTTTTTACAATTATTTCGACTTTTTCACAGCTACTCTTACAAGTTTAAAATCATTTTTAACAAACAAATCATGCTTATGAAAAAGTTTTTCTTTTCATTGATTGTGTGCCTCTTTGCGGTAGTTCAAGTCTACGCTCAGAGGACGGTATCCGGTAAAGTCACCGATGATGTGGGTGAAGGTTTACCAGGAGTAAATGTGGTGATAAAAGGCACCACTACAGGAGTTACAACTGATATAGATGGTAATTATCGGTTACAAGTCAATGATGGTGATGTTCTAACTTATTCTTATGTGGGCTTTCAATCCCAAGAAATCAACGTTGGAACACGCTCTACAATTGATGTGACTCTAGGCGGAATCACAGAATTACAAGAAGTTGTTGTAACGGGATATGGAGTGCAGGATAAAAGAGATCTATCCGGCTCAGTTGCCTCTCTAAAAAAGGAACAAATCGAAAACATTCCTTCATTATCAATAGACAGAGTTTTACAAGGTAAAACCGCAGGGGTACAAGTGACTGGAGCATCAGGGATTCCTGGAGGAGCGGTTAGTGTACGAATAAGAGGTGATGGTAGTATCAATGCTGGAAGCAGACCTCTATATATTGTTGATGGTGTTATGATTTCTGCAGGAACAAATGATGCCCAGCTCGTATCATCGACAAACGGTCTTGCAGCAATTAACCCCAATGATATCGAGTCAATTGATGTATTGAAAGATGCAGCAGCTTCAGCGATATATGGGGCACAAGCAGCAAATGGTGTGGTAATTATCACCACAAAAAGAGGTAAAGAAGGTAAAGCTCAGTTCGAGCTTAATGTTTCTGCAGGAGTCATGGAAGATCTAAAAAGATTTGATGTTATGACAGGTCCAGAATGGGTAGACTTCCACAGACAAGCATACGTCAATACTTTTGGAGAAGGATCACCACAATTGGCCGCTTATGAAGCACAGTGGGGAGAATCAGCTGATGCAATCAACACTGATTGGCAAGATCTTGCTTTTAGAACTGGAACTTTCAGGAACTATGAATTATCCGCTAGAGGGGGTAATGCAGTTACTAACTATTTCGTGTCAGGATCTTATAATAAAACAGATGCGCATGTAATTCGAACAGATTTTGAAAGATTTACCCTACGTACAAATATTGAAACAAAGCTTACTGATAAAATCAAAGCTGGTGCCAATATTTCACTTTCCAATGTGGTACAGAACCAAGCATCAGAGGGTGGATTTTTTGTGAGTCCTATTTTCTCTGGAGCTGCAGGTGTACCTGCAGAATCCCCTTTTAATGATGATGGAACGTACAATGATAACTTGGTATCAGCCAATGGCTCCAACTTTGTTAGATGGAATGATCTAAGCATTAATAATGCAGTAACCAACACAGTTGTTGCAAGAATATTTGTTGAGTATCAACCAATTGAAAATCTAACGATCCGATCGGCAGGAAGTGTGGAAAATAGAGCAAGTAGGGAAATAGATTACTGGCATCCGGACACTAATGATGGTAGAGCTTTCGGAGGACTAAACCAAAGTACTCATGTTACAGATCAGTCGTTACAGACCAACCACACAATATCTTACAATAGAGATATCAATAAACACTCAATCTCCGGACTTGTAGGAGTTGACTATCGATATGATAGACAGACACTATTATATGCCGCAGGTTCAGGTTTCTCAAATGGATTACTAACGACCATTGCAAATGCAGCAACGCCGCTTGGAGTAAATGGAACCGACACTGAATGGAAATTAGCAGGCATTTTCTCGAGATTAGGATATATCTATGACGACAAGTATATCGCATCTTTCACTATCCGAAGAGATGGATCGTCAAGATTTGGAGGAGCAAATCAATTCGGTGTATTTCCTGCAGCATCTGTAGCTTGGAGATTATCTTCTGAGTCTTTCATGGATAATGTGGCAATTGTAAACGATCTAAAACTTCGAGCAAGTTATGGTGAGACAGGGAACCACTTAATTGGAAATTTTGATGCTTTAGGTTTAGTAGGTGCAGGTGGATCTTATCAAGGTGGATCATCATTAATTCCAACCAATATTGCAAACCCGTTATTGCAGTGGGAAACTAATGTATTTACCAACTTCGGTTTGGACTTCGGAATTCTAGACGGAAGGTTTAGAGGTTCAATCGATTACTATATCAGAGATACGAATGATCTTCTCTTAAATTCTCCTATTCCAAGAACTAACGGTTTTAACACAATTACTAGTAATGTTGGAAGAATCCGCAATTCAGGAATCGAGATAGAGTTGAACTCAACCAATATCTCTAGTGGAGACTTTACTTGGTCAACAAACTTTAACATAGCGTTCCAAGACAGTGAGGTACTTGAACTAGCAGATTCAGATACATTGGTTATTGCAAATTCAGGACAGACTTACATAGTTGGTCAAAAAATGAATGCTTTTTATCTACAAAGATGGGCAGGCGTAAATCCAGCTGATGGTAGACCAATGTGGTATGATGAAAATGGTGAAATTACCTATCAAAATGCATCCGGAAACACTAGAACAGTGGTTGGTTCGGCTTTACCAGATTATTTTGGTGGACTTACCAATACCTTCTCTTATAAAGGGTTGGAGTTAAGTGTTCTTTTCCAATTTCAGGTTGGCAACTTGATACGAAACACACAAAGAGCCTACATGCTTGATGCAGGAAACTCAGGAGGATCGCGAGGTCTGTTAAGAGATAACTTCAATTCATGGGAACAACCAGGAGATCTTGTCGCAAATGTAGTTCCACTAGTAGGCGCACAGGCTTATGCGAATGGAGCGGGTGATGCAAATGGAACTAATAATACCAGGTTCCTTGAACGAGGTGACTACCTAAGACTTAAAGAAGTAGTCATAGGTTATACACTCCCTAGCAGCCTGATATCTAAAATCGGATTGAACAGAGTACGTGTTTATGCCACTGGCGTAAACCTTTGGACAATGACTGAATTTACAGGTTACGACCCAGAGGTTACTGGTACTGGTTTTGGTATCGTACCTCAGGCTAGAACATACACATTTGGCGCTCAAATTGGATTCTAAACAAAACAGGACTTAAAATGAAAAATTACAGAATATTAATTTTGACATTGGTTGCATGCATGGGATTTACCTCATGCTCTGATTGGTTGGACACACAACCTGAGCAAAGCATTTCTGAAGAACTTGCGTTCTCATCACCAGAAACTGCTCGAGCAGTAATGCTCGGTGGATATACTGGGATGTTTGCGCAGGCATACTATGGCAGAGACATGATAATAGCTCCTGAGCTGTTGTCCGATAATGCAAAAATTTCTCTAACCAATAGCGGAAGGCTATTAGGAGAAAGTACAAATGACGAAAGATCACATGTCGGTGATCAAGGTTTTTGGACAGCTTGCTATGACGTTATAAATCGAGTTAATCTAGTACTTGCTAACATAGAGAACACTCCTGGGATATCTGATTCTGAAATTAACCAGATTAGAGGTGAAGCATATTTCCTTAGAGGATTAGTTTACTTTGATTTAGTAAGGGTTTATGGTAGAAACCCAAACTTCTTACTTAACAATTTTGATTTAGGGGTACCTATATTGCTAACTCCGTTTGATGGCTTGGATGCAGATGCATTTCCATCCAGAGCATCTGTGGATGAGGTGTATGCTCAATCAAAATCCGACCTAAATCAAGCAATTGCGCTACTAAACAACACTAGTCAACCATTTAGAGCTAGTCAAGTAGCAGCAAAGGCAATTCTTTCAAGAGTACACCTTTACTTACAAGAGTGGCAAGATGCAGTGGACATGGCAACAGAGGCAATCAATGAATCTGGACTAACGCTGACAGATCAAGACGATTACTTTGACATATTCACAGATGATTCTGAAGCAATATTTAGCTTGAATATTAGCATCAATGAGTCATTAGGTAATAACAATTCAATAGCAGTATTATATGTTCTAAGCCCAGATGGATCAGGCTATGGCGATGCTGTTGTTCGTCAAAACTTCTTAGACGCTCTTGAAACCGGAGATATCAGAGGAGACTCAATCCAGCAAAGCACTAAGAGTGGAGAAGTGGTGAACTGGA
>CAZWLS010000226.1:0-7145 GCA_964634415.1 uncultured Roseivirgaceae bacterium
TGAATTAAATTCGAATTTATCATTACAAAAAGCGTTAGCGAATCGTTGTTCATCTACATAACCTTCTTTGGATAGTTCACTAACAAGTTTTGAAGCACTTTCTTCTGGGATGCCCCAACTTTGAATTTTCTCAAAAAGTTCATTGGGAGACCTTTCTCTGAATGCACAGAATCGGCCAGCCTTTTGCTTAGCTTCTTCGTCCTTACGCTTTTTCTCTTCTAGCTTCTTTGATGTCTAATTTTCTAGACATCGAGGTTATTTTTCTGGAATATATCCTTTTCGCTTGAGAACGGTTTCTAGAAAACGAATTTCGTTCTCATTATTGAATATTCTGAATGGCAAATGAACGAGCTGTGCCTTACTTGCAAATAATACAAAGGCGTCTTTTCCTTTTTTTGCTCTTTTTATTTGATCCCATTTCATTGGCATACCCTGCTTCGCATTCATCTTGATTAGAATTTGTTGCGAAGAAATTTCATAAGAAAGCTTTTGAAACATAAACTTTCCCTGCTCTAATTGAGTAATCCCAGCAAATTGAATTAACCAAAATAGAAGATAAAGTGAGAGTGCAATTGTTGCTCCGGTGATCCACCAATGATTAGGCACTAGGAAATATCCACTGCAAATAGCACCATAAATTAGAAATACCCACCATTGTTGTTTCAATGTTGCATTAAAGGCAATCCCAATATATTTTTTTGTTGGTAGCTGATATTTTTTTGTCCTTACTATCATAACTCTTTCGCTCTTTTCTACTTCTATTAATGATTACACCGCGAATATAGAATTTAAATAGCTTTGAGACTCATATCAAGGCTTTTGTATGAATGAGTTAATGCTCCAACAGAAATGTAGTCTACCCCAGTTTCGGCTATTTCTGCAATTGTTTTTTCAGTAATACCTCCAGAAGCCTCGGTCTCGAACCTTCCGCCAATCATCTTTATGGCCTGCCTAATATCAGAAGGAAGCATATTATCGAGCATCACTCTATTTACTTGTCCAACCTCTAATACTTCTTCAAGCTCTTTTAAGCTTCTCACTTCGACCTCTATATTTAGTTGAAGATTGTTTTCTTTTAAATAAGCTACCGTCTGGTTAATGGCATTTTTTACGCCTCCCGCAAAGTCAATATGATTGTCTTTGAGCATAACCATATCATACAGACCGAATCGGTGATTTACGCCTCCACCAATTACTACGGCCCATTTTTCTGCAAGCCTGAACAACGGTGTTGTTTTTCTAGTATCTAAAAGACGTGCTTTCGAGCCCTTTATCAGTTGGTTCATATGGTGCGTATAAGTTGCAATAGCACTCATTCGCTGGAGACAATTCAAAACCAGTCTTTCCGCTGATAGGATCGAACGCGAGCTCCCTTTAACGCTAAAACCAATCTCACCACTTTCAATAAGATCACCATCTTTTTTGTTGAAAGAGATTTCAAGGTTTTTATCAATGTGATTGAAAATCTTTTCTGCTAATTCTAATCCAGCAATCATTCCATCATCTTTAATGATGAGATGTGCTTCGCTAATTGCGTCCTCCGGGATAGATCCAAGTGAAGAATGGTCTCCATCACCGATATCTTCTGCTAGCGCATTCTTGATAAACGCATTAATATTCTTCGTAGTTAAATAGGGTAAATTCATTACGGCGGGAATTAGTAGCGGGGGGTGTGAGTAACTAAATAAGCTACTCTTGACTGAAATTCAAAGTATCGATCAAGTATTTATCATCAATTTTTTTAATAAACATGACGACACGATATGCGCCACTGTCATGCGTATATCTACCGATAGTATATTTCAATCCTTGAGAAGCTCCTTGGTGGATGTATGTGAAGTTTGTAGGTGGGTTCTTAGAAAAGAAATCTCTTAAAACTACTTCAGCTTGAGCTTTACTATAGTTTGAGCTTTCTCCATTAATTTTTATCTCCACTGTTTGATTACAAAACTTAATCAACTCCTTCGAACTCCCCGCCTTAAGTGCAGTTCCAATATCCTTAACTGCCTCTTCCTGCAAAGGAAACACAAAAAAGGACATAATTAGAATTAGCATTTTCATCAAAATCTAAATTGTTTGAATACAATGTAGTAAAAACCATGCCCAATTTATTCATTCAAGGTACTACAATCAAAAATTGACACTTCTATATTTGCCGTATGAACAAGAAAGTCATTCTTCTGATCCTTGATGGTTGGGGTATCGCCAAAGACAAGTCTGTTTCAGCAATTGATAAAGCTAAGACACCATTTATAGATCAAACGTTTAATCAGTATCCAAATAATACATTGGAAGCATCGGGATTAGCCGTAGGTCTTCCAGATGGTCAGATGGGAAATTCGGAGGTCGGTCATATGAATATTGGTGCTGGCAGAATCGTCTATCAAGACTTAGTGAAAATTAGCAATGCCGTTTCCGATGGTTCTATTGCCGAAAACAAAACTTTAATAGAGGCTGTCAACTATGCTAAGGCAAATAACAAGCCCATCCATTTGATTGGACTGGTCTCTGATGGAGGTGTTCACTCGCACATTAAACATTTAAAAGGGCTCTTGAGCACATTCCACAGTCAAGAATTCAATAATGTATTTGTTCATGCTTTCACTGATGGTAGAGATACAGATCCAAAAGGAGGTGCCAAATACCTAGAGGAACTTCAAGATCATATGAACTCAACAACTGGAACCATAGCTACTATTACAGGTAGATATTATGCAATGGATAGGGATAATAGGTGGGAAAGAGTGAAGCTAGCTTATGATGCAATGGTAAATGGTATCGGAAAGAAATCTGAAAATGCAATTCAAGCTGTAAACGAATCATACGCAGAAGATATCACAGATGAATTTATCAAACCTATTGTATGTGGAAATGGCAAAATCGAAAATGGAGATGTGGTCATTTGTTTCAACTTTAGAACAGATAGGGGACGTCAGATTACGCAAGCATTGACACAACAAGATTTTCCAGATGAAGGGATGAAAAAACTTGACCTTCACTACGTGACAATGACAAATTATGATGACTCTTTTAATGGTGTGAACGTCATGTATGGAAAAGATAATTTGAGAATGACATTAGGCGAGGTGTTAGAAAAGCACGGAAAGAAACAGATTAGAATAGCTGAAACAGAAAAATATCCACATGTAACCTTCTTTTTTTCAGGAGGACGTGAAAAGGAATTTGAAGGGGAAAAAAGGATCCTTTGCCCTTCCCCTAAAGTCGCGACATATGATTTGAAACCTGAAATGAGTGCAGAGGATATTAGGGACAAAATCATTGCTGAACTCAATGAAAAATCCGCAGACTTTGTTTGCCTAAATTTTGCTAACCCAGACATGGTAGGTCACACGGGTGTTTTCGAAGCGGCAGTCAAGGCTTGTGAAACAGTTGATCAATGTGCTAAAGCCGTTGTTTCCGCAGCTTTGGACAATGATTACCTCTCAATCATAATAGCTGATCATGGAAACTCTGATATGATGATTAATCCTGATGGAACTCCGAATACCGCTCATACTACGAACCTTGTGCCGTTTATTGTAGTTGATAAAGCTTTTAAGGGTGAATTGAAAAGCGGAAAACTCGGTGATCTTGCACCAACCATATTAAAAATAATGGGTGTCGATATTCCAGAAGAAATGACCGGAGATATTTTAATCTAAATGAAAAAACTTGGTTACGTAATTTGTATGTTGGTATTTACTCAATGCCAAAATATTAAACCAGAAACTGTTTTAATTCCGGAATATCCAGATTTCGAAGAATTACTTGAAAAGCAAATAGAACTTCTTGGTACGGCCTCAGTTCAAAAAGAAGTGACACTAGATGACCAACAAGAAACCCAAGTGATAGAAATGGACTCTGCGAAATGGGCAAAAGAATTGTTCTTTTTGAAAGAGATTAATCCTAATCAGCCAAGATATATTGGAGCTTTTGACAAGAGTGTAAGCACAATCAATCAAAAGCTAATTCTAAAAGAAGGTGAGAAGGGAGTGTTAAAAATGGTTTCTTTCGCACAGGAAGAATCTGAATATCTAAAAATAGCTGCGACTTTTCATGAAGATAAAGATGTGTACACTCATCATCGAGACATCAAGGTGTATTTTGAAGATGGCAAGATCAATTCATTTTTAATAGATGGATATCAAAAAATGATGTTTAAAGACACCGTTCGATTTACTATTAAAGTAACTGCAAATTAGTACTTCACCTCAAGCATCTTTATTGCCGTAGCTGATGCTTCATCCCCTTTGTTTCCATGCTTCCCTCCGGCTCTATCAAGTGCCTGCTTCATATTGTCAGTAGTTAACACGCCAAAGATGACTGGCTTATTGAATTTCAAATTCAAGTTGGTAATCCCATTAGCGACGGCATCACAAATGAAGTCGAAATGACGTGTCTCACCTTGAATGACACAGCCTAAACATATTACAGCGTCAATATCGCTGCGCTCCGCCATCCACTGACCTCCAAGGCTTAGTTCGAAAGTACCAGGAACATTCATACGTTCAATATTTTCGCGAGAAGCACCGGCATTGATTAATGTCTGATACGCTCCGGAGTACAATGACTCTGTTACTTGCTCATTCCATTCAGCAACGACAATACCGAATTTATTTTTACTGATATCTAGTGATTGATTGATTTTTACGTCACTTAAGTTTTTTTCTGATGATGCCATAAAACAAAAAGAATGAAGTTTCTACAAATAAAAAATGTCATCCCAATTGAGATGACATCTTTTTGAAAATTTTTTATCCTGCTATTGAGCCAAGGCTTCTAATCTCGCCTTATGCTTCTTCGCATCATTAACTTCAGCTGCGTTTGGATACTCACTAATAATTGTTCCGTAAGTAGCCGCTGCATCTGCTAAGTTGCCATTTTGCTCTTGAGCTGTAGCTAATTTTTTCATATAAATAGGAGTGAAAGACTCATTTGACTTGTAGTCTACTGCTTTCTTATAGAAAGAAATTGCATCTGAAAAATTGTCTTGCTCCATATGTGCATCTCCCATTAAAGAGTAGGCACGACCTTGTAGTAAGTAATCGCTGCTACTAAATTTTTCAAGGTTTCTAATGGCCCCATCAAAATCTCCCAATTTTAGGTAAGAAGCACCTGCATAAAAACTTGCAAGGTTCGCAGCTTTTGTGCCTGGGAATTCGTCCATGATTTCCAAGAAGCCGTAGCTGTTTCCGTCTCCATTCAGTGCTAAGCCTAAGCTATCAGCATCAAAGTAGTACTGAGCTTGGAAAAGCTCTTCTTGAGCTGTCTTGTTTTGATTGGTTATGTAGTAGTTGTATGCAGCAAATCCAACAATCACAAGCGCAAGAACTCCACCAATGCCAAATACCATTGCTTTATTTCTCTTGCTGCTAAAAAACTCATTGGCTTTATCAACGATTGCATTTGGATCCTCTAGGATCTCAACACCTTCATCTTTCTTTTTTCCTTTTGCCATTTTGTTTCATCGTTAGGTATTCTTTTATGCTTAGAATACCAGATATTTTCAATTAATAAATACGCCTTTCCGCGTTTGCGGACGCAAAGATATATTTTTTGTTCACATGTGTAAGGTTGTCAGGCAATTATGTGTTGACAAACGGGTAATCGTTTTCCACATAATTATCTGTATAGGCCTCGCTTGCTTCAGGCCAAGGAGAATTTTCTGCAAAATCAACAGATTTTAATACTTCTTCCTTTATTCCCTTATCGATATCTTTCAATTCATCTTCTGATGCCCACTTATTCTTTATTATCGTCTGTCTTACTTGTTCGATAGGATCTTGAAGCTTGTACTCTTCTAGCTCCTCTTTAGTTCTATACTTAGCAGGGTCAGACATTGAATGTCCTTTATATCGATAGGTTCTAAATTCCAAGAAAGTTGGCCCATCTCCTTTTCGAGCTCTTTCAGCAGCTTTGGCTACTGCATTATGAACATCTTCGACTTTCATCGCATCCACTGGAGCCGATGGCATATCGTATGCCTCAGCCAAAGTATGAAGCTCCGTAACATTGGAAGTCCTTTCTACGGATGTGCCCATTGCATAGCCATTATTTTCTACTACGAAAATTACTGGCATTTTCATCGTCATGGCCATATTGAATGCTTCATGTAAGGCTCCCTGACGAACAGCTCCATCTCCCATGTAACAAATGCATAGGTTTTTAGTGCCTTTATATTGCTCTGCAAAACCAATACCTGCTCCCAAAGGAATTTGAGCACCAACAATACCATGACCACCAATGAAGTTTACTTCTTTATCAAACATGTGCATAGACCCACCTTTACCCTTGGAAACTCCTGTTGCTTTTCCATAGAGCTCTGCCATTACTCGACCTGGGTCTGTTCCTAGCGCTAGCGGATGTCCGTGATCTCTATAAGCGGTAATCCACTTGTCGTCTTTTTCTAGTGCAGAAACTGCTCCAGAAGCACACGCTTCTTGACCAATATATAAGTGACAAAATCCTCGAATTTTCTGCTGACCATAAAGCTGTCCTGCCTTTTCTTCAAACCTCCTCATCAACATCATAGAGCGAAACCACTCCATGTATTGTTCTTTAGAAAACTCATTTGCTTTTTTTGTTGTCTTTTTAGCCGCCATAGGACCCAATTGTTTGATTTAATTTGCTAAACGGATAGCGAAATTACTCCAAAAAACCATGATCCTAAAAAGCCTGAGGCTTACATATTTTAAGAATCACCCTGAATCGACTTTCGAGTTCGGAGAAAGGATCAATTGCATACTGGGCAAAAACGGAGTAGGTAAAACCAATTTGCTTGATGCCATCTATTATTTGTCCTTTACGAAAAGTGCTATAGGATCGCAAGACAAACTTACCATTACTCACGATCAGCGAGCTTTTACTGTGTTCGGTACTTATAGTGAAATGACTACAGCACTACAATTTGAAAAAGGAAAAGTCAAGACATTAAAGATAGACGGACAAGAACCTGAAAAACTAAGTGACATCATTGGTAAAGTACCCTTAGTAATTGTCTTACCTGACGACACCTCAATGATCAAGGAAGGAAGTGAAGAAAGAAGAAAGTTCTTTGATGGTGCACTTTCTCAATTTGATTCCGAATACCTGAAATCTTTACTGCAATACAATAAACTGCTGAAGCAGCGCAACAGCTTTTTGAA
>CAZWLS010000227.1:0-7137 GCA_964634415.1 uncultured Roseivirgaceae bacterium
CCATTTCATTGACCGTAGCAGGTCCATCCTCGAGAGTTAACCCTCCAAGTATTTTATCAAAATCATCTTTAGTGATGGCCTTGTCAAGCTCTACTTGATAGATCTTTTTCACTTTATGAGACGGATGAGTAAGTTTTTTAGCTGTTTCACCATCATTGGTGAATAACAATAGACCGGTAGTTTCTTTATCTAATCGACCTACCGGATAAATTCGCTCCTCGCATGCCTTGGAAACCAATTCCATAACCGTACGTTTGGCATGAGGATCTTTGGTGGTAGTAACAAACCCTCTAGGTTTGTTCAATAGTACATATTGATGAGTTTCCGACTTTAGCTTTTTCCCCTTGTACTCGACTGTATCGGTCTTCTTTACTTTGTAGCCCATTTCAGTAACTACCTTCCCGTTCACTTTTACCTGACCAGCAGCTATTAAATTGTCAGCCTCCCTACGTGAGCAAATTCCTGCATTAGCAATGAATCGGTTCAATCGAATCTCCGCAGGTTTTTTAATCTCCTTCTTGTTAGGTCTTTTCATGTGAAATGGGGTCAGATAGCCTGACTTTATTCTTTCTCCTCACCGATCTTGTTTTCCTCGGTAGTAAAGTCTTTTGGAGTTGGAAGCTCTTTCAGATCATTGATGCCAAAATAATCCATGAACTTCTGGCTTGTACCATAAAGAAGTGGTCGACCCACTCCTTCAGATTTGCCTTTGATTTCAACTAGTTCTTTTTCGAGAAGTTTCTGAATTGAATAATCACAACTCACTCCTCTTATTTGCTCAGCCTCACTTTTAGTAATCGGCTGTTTGTATGCAATTATTGATAAGGTTTCTAATGCCGAATTAGAAAGTCGCTTTTTCGATTGCTGTTTTAATAGAATTCCAATACTAGCTTGATACGCCGGCTTGGTCAGAAATTGATATCCTCCGCCAGATTTTACTAATTCCATAGCAAAATCCTCGTTTTCAAATTTTCCCTTAATGGTGGAAAGTCCATTGCTAATATCCTCAACAGGGACATCCGCATCAAACATCTCTTTAAGGCAATCCTGGATTTCGTCTTCCGTGATTGGTTTAGGAGAACAAAAAACCAGCGCTTGAATATGGTTAGCCAGATAATCCATTAAGACTGTCTGTTCAGCTTTGCATCGATACTTTGAGTAGTATGAGGGACCGCTTTTAATCTTTCTTTGGAAATTAATTTACCTGTATCCACGCAGATACCATAAGTTCCATTTTTGATTCTTATCAGGGCGTTTTCAAGGTTGTTGATAAATTTTTGCTGACGCCCCGCTAACTGACTTAAGTGCTCCTTCTCAGCAGTATCTGCTCCATCTTCTAAAGTCTTCACTGAAGAAAAGCTATCTCCACTATCGTCAGATTCTCGCGTAAGAGATCCTTTTAACGTATTGAGTTCATCCTTGGCTTTCTCAAGTTTTTGAAGGATCAACTCTTCAAACTCTTTTAGCTCTTCATCAGAATATCTAGTCTTTTCACTCATAATAAGTAGGATTTATTAATTCTAACAACGAAAAATCAAGCGAAAATACTCAGGATGAAGCACAAAAAATAATTGGATAAATCCAAAACATGCCAATGAGCTAGAAATCTCTTCCTACAACAACCGTTTCCTTAATAATTTCAGAATTTCCGTTACTATCATAAATCTCAAAAATGATTAAGTGGTAACCCATCCTTGCCATTTGACCACTGTTGGTATCCCCATCCCAACGAAAAAATCCTGAAGTAGATAGTAGCACTCCTTCTGCCAAGTTCTTTACTAACCTTCCTCTCTGATCATAAATAATAACATTAGCAAACTGACCAGATTTGGTCAGCTGATAATTAATCGTTGTAAAGTCAATCCCTGAGCCTGAATTTCCTGGAATAAAAACCTCTGGATTTACTGAGACTTTTCCTTGGACATTACTACTTACTAACGATTGTGAATTGAGATATCCAGGCGTAGCAAAGCCCTCAACACTACTTGCAGAACGCCAATTATCTCTGCTTGTAACATGTTCTTGAAAGGAAACTCTTTCAAGAGATACTCCCTCAAAACTTTCTAATAGATTGTAATGATAATCTTCATCATAGAAGAAAGATTCTGCAATCCCTCCCTCTTGATCGATCAGCAAGACGGCACCGGCATCATTAGGATATGATGGCATAGAGAGGATCTCAATAAATGTTGAGGACTTACCTTGAGGATAATTACTTAGTAAAATATTAGAATCTGTAGTGACAACTAGATATTCATTTGGACCGATGACTAACACCTCATTAGAAATAAAATCAGAATCATCAATTTCGCCACTATCGTTTGCATTCCCAATCTGCCAATTTTTTAAGTTTAAATACTTATCTGAATCATTGTAAAGCTCTATAAAGTCTACACCACCAGATCGAGGGTTAAATAAAACTTCGCTTAGCTTAATTTCACCTCCCTCAGGCATTTCGGACAATGCAAAAAATGAAGTGGCATTCTGAATTTCGTTTCCTAAGCAATCGGTAATATTATTTAGCGTAATCTGATATGAAGAGCTCTTAGCCAACGATCCACTTAATTCTACTAAAAGAGATGATGGGATATTATTATTGAAGATAACTCGCTCAACCTCAACACTAGGCGCCAATATTACTTCCGCTATAGAAAAACTGGATGGATCAATTTTCTCATTAAAATCTATTCGAATTGAATCTGACTTAAAAGCAACAACATTGATGATCCTCGGACCGAAATTATCAGGAATTATTTCGGATATTGAATTCTGTTCACCTGGAGTCCCTCCTCTTATGTCCATTGAACTACCCCAATTGACTCCATTCTCCTGGCATGGATTGGCAACATCTTTCATCTCTAATGAATACCCACCATCAGACTTAGCTTCATCGTGCCAAGAAGGGTCATACGCTAATGAAAATATTAATTCCTGTTCATTAGAAAGTAACAGTTCCTCACCGCGATTATTAAGAGATGGGAATCCAGTAATACCAATAGCATTTGCTGAGAATTCGGAAACTGCTGAAGTACTTGTGAGTACATAATAACTCCCAGGATTTAAAATGAAAGATGGCAGTTCTATTGATTTACTTGCATCAGCTAAGTCGAGCCCTTTCGTAGAAAGAATTTCTGAGGTTGTATTGTAAATTTCAATGAATTCACGGCTTGGTAGTTCAACTTGTGGATCTGGATCAAACATGATCTCAGTAATAATTAATTCGTTGAACATTGGAGCCCGACCAATTCCAAATGAAATAGAAGTATCCTGGATTTCATTACCTGAGCAGTCCGATACTTCAGAAACAGTAAGTTCATAAACTACTCCTTCTACAATTGGCTCATTAAATGAAATTTCAACCGACAATGGAAAGTCACCAGTTGGGATGATCTCGTCTGGAGTTAGCCCTCCAGCAATATTATAATTTCCGGAAAGAAGACTTGAAGCATCCATTACTTCAGAAAAGGTGATAAATAGATTAACATCAAGGTTGAATCCTGAAACGACAGGAGGTTCCGTATCTTTAGAATCATCAAAGACTGAGTTCTTTCTTCCAGGCGTGCCGCCATTTGAATCAATTGATGATGCGTAACTATTAGTGGAAAGACATGGATCGCAAGGATTTACTAGCTCAGAAGATATACCTCCTTCTGACCCAGAAAAACTAAGTTCATGAATTGTGGTTGCATCATTATTTTGTAGTAGAATGTGATCAGCTGATGCATTATTCAGACTTAATGATGATATTGAAATCACTTCAGAGAATGAAGAAAAAAGAACTTCATCATTGTCATCAATAATGATCACATACTGTTCCGGGGCTAAAATATAGGTAGGCAGAGGTTGACCATCCAATGTCCAATCTTTTAAATCGAAAAATTTTGATGAACGATTATAAAGCTCTACATATTCTGCATCAGGAAGAAAGTCTAGCACAGGATTAGGGTCAGCCATAAATTCATTTATCAACACATCTTTCTCAATCGGTTCTTCAAGTAGGAGATATTGAAAACTTTTTTTACTGTTAGATGCAATTATATTTCCATTCAAGTCTTCTACGTTCTCAATGGCAATTGTGTATTCGCTACCGTTGGTAAGAGGAGATGTAGTTAAGCGCAAAAGTGATTTATCAAATTCATCAAGAACTGCAGAAATTATAGAAACTCCTCCGTCCAAAACATAATTATTGGTGTCTTCTCCAGACAACTGTTCTACTTCCTCATTAAATTTTATTTCGAGATCAGTTGAAGAAACCGTTCTTACTTCTTCAATTGAAGGTGGTTCTTTATCTTCAACGAGTGTGACAGTTGATAAAAAATCATCAAAATAAAATCCATCATCCCTGGAGTTTGCTGTATATCTTATTTGCACACCGAAATGAGTTGAAGCAATGTATGTATTATCTGTTGAGGTCCCTTGACTGATTTCATTTACTTTCAACTCCCATAAACCCGTTTCCGATCTGGAGATGTTCACTTCTACAAATTCTTGAGAGTTAAGTGGGAGAGTAGCACCAGATAATATTAACTCAGAAATGGACAACCCATCTTGCCTAAACAGTCGTACTTCATTGATATCTGTCGAAGGATATTGCAATTCAACAAAATACCCATTTAATGCTTCATTTAGGTTTGGAGAATTACTCATCAAATAGACTCTAGAAGTATTATTCGAATTTGTAGATGCTGAACCAGGTTGGGTAAATCCAAGACGCATACTAAATGACCATGAAGCAACTGAAGAACTTAAATCCAAAACGTTCACAGTACTTAAATAAGCCATTCGAGTACCAGTACCCAGATTCAAATCTTGACTCCTAAGTTGGTTTTCTATGCCATCTATCTCAAATGGATTCTCTACACCAAAAGAACTAGAGCCAGACCATATGGGATCTTCAGTGAAATTCCCATCATCAAAATCATCGGCTATTTGCCCTATTAATTTGACGGAACACAGTAAGAAAAATAGAAAGATATTGGTCCTCATTTCTGTTGACTTTTGTCAAATGTATTTGGCGACCTGAAATAAAAAAGAGAATAGCATTATCAAGTCTGAGGGACTATACTATTAGTATACCAATCATACTCGATAAATAGCGCTCATCCATATAAAAGCTATCTAAGCGACCTTAAAATTGTTTTCTACAGTGTTTTGTGTAGTAATTTTGCAATCCAATTTTTAGAATAAATCAATTATGAAGGTAGCAGTAGTTGGAGCAAGCGGACTTGTCGGTCAAAAGATGCTCCAAATCATGTCTGAGAGAAATTTCCCGGTAGAAGAGCTAATACCTGTAGCTTCTGAAAAATCCGTAGGAAAAACCATCGAGTACAATGGTAAAGATTACACCATTGTGTCTATGTCAGATGCTATCGCTGCCAAACCTGACATTGCATTGTTTTCTGCCGGAGGTTCTGTGTCGTTAGAATTTGCCCCAAAGTTTGCGGAAGCAGGTGCAGTGGTGATAGACAACTCTTCTGCCTGGAGAATGGATGCTAGCAAAAAGTTGATTGTTCCGGAAGTAAACGGCAACGCACTTCGTATTGACGATAGAATTATTGCCAACCCCAATTGCTCTACCATACAAATGGTGGTAGCATTGAAACCGCTACACGATGCATTCAAAATAAAGCGTGTGGTTGTATCGACCTATCAGTCAGTGACGGGATCCGGGAAGGGTGCTGTAGATCAACTAGAAGGTGAACGAGCAGGTAAGGACATACAGAAAGTTTACCCTCACAAAATAGACATGAATGCGCTTCCGCATATTGATGTTTTTCAAGACAATGCATACACCAAAGAGGAGATGAAAATGGTGAATGAGACCATCAAAATCATGGGTGATGACTCCATCAAAGTGACTCCTACTTGCGTGAGAATACCGACAGTAGGCGGGCATTCTGAAGCAATCAATGTTGAGTTTGAAAATGAATATTTTTTAGAGCAGGTGTATTCAATTCTTGACAAAGCTCCGGGTGTAACCGTAGTAGATGATCCCTCGAAAAACGAATACCCAATGCCACTAAATGCGCATGACAAAGACGATGTATTTGTTGGCCGTATTAGAAGAGATGAGTCTCAACCCAAAACATTGAATATGTGGGTGGTTTCGGATAATTTGAGAAAAGGTGCCGCTACAAATACGATTCAGATAGCAGAATACATGCTAGAGCACAGCCTGGTTTATTAAAAGGCATGAATGCGCTTATTAATTTTCTGATGCAGGAAGATGTTAAGCAATTCATCAAGGATAACCTTTATTCAGACACATCAAAACTTCTTTTGAATCCTCCTAAGGATCTCAAAAGTGGGATAAATAATATTGTCGATCAGATTATTTCAAGACAAAAAGCTAAAGGCAAGCTAGAAGATTGGAGAAACAATTTTGATTTAATCATGCCCCCTCCTCTTTCCATAGAGCAGGCTTCCTCAAACACCACTTGTAAGTATAAGTCAAAACTAATTTCCGGACATCACTTCATTGATCTTACAGGAGGTATGGGAATCGATTTTCTGGCGCTAAGTGATTCTTTTGAAAGAGCTACTTACGTGGAAACTCAAAAAAACCTCTGCGAAGTATTCCAACACAACTTAAGAGAACTGAACAAAGATGCTGAGGTAATTAATTCGGATGCAATTGACTTTTTATCTAATCTGAATTCGGAATCTGGCAATAGAATTATTTATCTAGACCCAGCAAGGAGAGATGACAATAAAAGTCGCGTTTTTGCTATTGAAGATTGTACGCCAAATCTTATCGAACTCCTTCCTGAACTTAGAAAAAAGGCGAGTAGGGCATTGGTCAAATTTTCACCGATGCTTGACATCCAGTCAATTCTAGACTCTGTTTCGAACGTTAAAGAAGTACATGTCGTCTCAGTAAAAAATGAATGCAAAGAGTTGCTCCTTTTAATTGATTTTGAATTCAACGGTTCACCAGAAATAATTTGCGCTAACCTTGACACCAATCAGCCTGTATATTCATTCAAGGTTGAAGAAGAGAGAGAAATCACTGCCACAAATTCTTCCGAACTCGAATACTTACTGGAGCCAAACAGCTCCATCATGAAGGCAGGTGCTTTCAATAAGCTTTCTGTAGATATGGGAGCTCAGAAAATCTCAGCAAACACCCATCTCTAC
>CAZWLS010000228.1:0-7119 GCA_964634415.1 uncultured Roseivirgaceae bacterium
AACTAAACGTGTCAATGCGAGAAGACCAAGCCAAGCAATAAATAGTGAGAATCCTGCAGCATAATTTATAATTGAGCTATAGCGCTTTTCTTCCTGATATTTTTGATTGAGTATTTCGTTTACATATCTCATTTCAAATGGAAGATCTCCCATTGTATTTTTCCATGCAGACTTAAGAGTGGCTTCTGTATCGGATGCATCGCCTGGAGCTACACGTATGACTGCTGTAAAGAATTGCGGTGGCCATACGTAAGATGAAATCCCTGTCATACCCTCAGTTATGTGTCCAACTTCAGTTGCCAGTATCAATGGACGCACTTCGCTGTGCAGCGAATTGAAATTAAAGTCTTTTACAACTCCAATGACTTCATGAGTTCGCTGAAAGTGCTTGCCAGGAATTTGCTTACCTATTGGGTTATCCCATCCCATTTCCTTCACTAATGCTTCATTCACTATAATGGACTTGCCAGTATCTCCCTTTCTAAAATCTCTTCCTTCTACAATCTCCAGCTTCATAGTTTTTGCATAATCAGGAGATACCAAGTTGAAGTTTAGTTTCAATAATGGCGCATCATGTTGATCGAATGAGAATATTGTCCAATGAACAACGGACATGGTAGTCATGGTAGCAGCTGAATTAATGACACCTGCACTTTTGTTTAATTCTGTTTTGAATCGATCGAATGCTATGACTGCTTCACTCTCGCTAAGATTACTTGGTAATTCCACTTCTACTAGCTCATCTTTCTCGAATCCCAAAGATTTGTTGCTTATGTAATTCATCTGTCCCTTAAAAATTGAAGTTCCGATGATTAGGCCTACACAAAAGGTGAATTGGATAACAACCATAACGTTTCTGGTTAGACTACTTCCACTAAGTGAAAGCGTTCCTTTTAGTGCATTTGTTGTCTTTAATCTAAGGATTACTCCTGATGAGATGGTGCTTGAGATCAATGAGATAAGGCTAATTATTAGGGCCATAAACCCGATTAGCTCCAGGCTTAGATAAAAGATTAAGGATGCATTCGTTAGCGTGTTGAAAACTGGGATAAAATAGTAAGTGCTGATCAATGAAATTATACCGGCGAGGAAAGTGAGTATAAACACTTCCAAAAAGAGCTGTGCAGATAGTTGACGCTTGTATGCACCCATTGTTTTCTTAATGCCGAATTCCTTGATTCGATTAAAAGACTGGCTGCTAGTCAGCATTACAAAGTTTAATACCGCCACAACAAGCACCAAAATACTAAGACCAATTAGAATGAAAACGTATTCAGGATTGTAAGAGATAGCCTCTCCTTGCTGATCATACTTGTTGCTCCACCAATAAAGCTTTGATATTGGCTGGAGTTTGATATCTATTCTATCGTCTCGTTCAGTGATTTGAGCAAACCTTGAAAAGGTTTCAGATAAGAGGTCTTCATAAGCCGCTACATTCGCATTGGGTTCCAGCTTCAAATAAGTTTCTAGAAAGGATATGTCATATCCTTTTAGAAATTCCGGGTCTGACACCATGTATTTCATGTGGTCTATGTGGATGATCAAATCAAATGGGAGGCTATTCAATCCATCCAATGGATCAACTACTGCCGAAACGACATATGTATTGGATTGACTTCCGGATGCTATTTCTAATTCTTTTCCAATTGGGTTGGCAACTCCAAAATACTTTTCTGCCATTTTAGGGCTTATGACCACCTGCGAAACGTTTGTGAGTGGTTTGGGATTACCTTCTATTACTGGGAAGGAGAAGATCTCGAAAAACTCAGGATCCGCATGCATTACTTTCTCTGTGAATGTTTCTGATCCCTTTTTCACATATCCAGAACCGGATATTAGGCGAGTGATATGTTTGATTGAAGGAACTTCACTTCTGAGATCTTCAGTTAGTTGATTTCCAGTAGTGCTGTTTCTCGATATGAGTTCGTTAGTTTCTCGATTTCTAACTTCTTTGGTGAATCGGAAAATAGATTCGTGTTCATTGTGAAATGTGTCATGCTTGATTGCATTTTGAACATAGAAAAAGACCAACAGTCCGAAAGTGATGCTAAGGGCTAGTCCTAAAATATTTATGACTGAATAGAAAGTATACTTCCGCATATTGCGAAAAGCAAGAAGTAAGTTGATACGTAACATAGCACAATTTATTAGTTGAGTTTTTGAGTTTCGTAATAGTATGCCAGGGCGAAAAAATCGGAAGGCATTCCAGAGTAGTCGTCTGTTAGACTTGAATCTGGAATAGCGTTCTTTATCCTTAAGAAATTGCTCCCATACATCTCCAATGATGCTTTCTGCAAGCTGTGGCGGACAATAGGAACTAATAAGTTTAATGATCCACTTAGGAGGTTCCATCTAGGCAATAGAAAATTTGAGATCTGGAATAAGAGACCATAATTCTTGCCTTTGCTCTTTTAAAGATTGGAGCATTTGTAGTCCTGCATTGGTCACTGTAAAGATTCGTTTTCTTCTACCTCCGCGCATGTTTGATGCACCACCCATTTCTGAAGAGACATAGCCCTTGTCCTCCATACGATACAGCGTGACATGCACAGCACTTAGATTAACCTCTCTTCCAATTTTAGAGTCAATCTCTTCCACTATTGCATTTCCGTAGGCGCTTTCGCCAAGTAATGCAACCATGGTTAAAACCAACTCTTCAAATTCACCTAGATATTCCTTCTTCATTACTATATATTTTGTTAAAGATATACGCATTTGTATATACTTTGTTATAGTAATGGTGTATTTATTTTCATGTACATAATTATTATTTATGTAAATGATAAAAAATATAAATTATAATTTATGAATCTACTTCGTTTATTTGCGTAGAATCAAAAAAAAACAACAAGATGCAAAAAGTAACTTTCGCAAAAGGAGATGGTATTGGCCCCGAAATAATGGATGCCACTCTTAAGGTTTTAAGCGAGGCAGGTGCGCGTATTGAGTGGGAGGAGATTAAGGTCGGAGAAAAAGTTTATTTATCGGGAAACACAAGTGGTATTGATAAGTCAGCTTGGGATAGCATCCGACAGAACAAGATCTTTCTGAAGGCACCTATTACTACTCCACAGGGTGGGGGATATAAAAGCTTAAATGTAACCATGCGGAAGTCACTTGGTTTGTATGCAAACGTTCGTCCATGCAACAGCTTTCATCCCTTTGTTAAGACAAAGCATCCAGATATGGATGTGGTAGTGATTCGTGAAAATGAAGAAGACCTGTATGCAGGTATTGAACATCAGCAGACTGATGAAGTCGTACAATGTTTGAAGCTAATTACCAGACCTGGATGTGAAAAGATTATTCGTTATGCATTTGAATACGCTAAACTTTACAATCGCAAGAAAGTAAGCTGTTTTACTAAGGATAATATCATGAAGCATACTGATGGATTATTTCATCGTGTATTCAAAGAAATAGCAGAAGAATATCCAGAGATCGAATCTGATAATTGGATCATTGATATTGGAGCTGCGAGATTAGCCGATACTCCCGAAATATTTGATGTAGTGGTTATGCCAAACCTCTATGGAGATGTTGTGTCTGATATAACTGCCCAGATTTCGGGATCTGTTGGTTTGGCCGGATCTTCAAATATCGGCGGTTCATGTGCAATGTTTGAAGCGATTCATGGCTCTGCTCCAGATATTGCCGGCCAGAACAGTGCAAATCCTTCGGGGTTACTAAGAGGAGCTGTAATGATGCTCAATCACATTGGACAGCAAGACATTGCGGAAAAAGTAACTAATGCCTGGGCCTGTACTCTTGAAGATGGAATTCATACCGCTGATATATTCAAGAAAGGGATAAGCAAAAAGCAAGTTGGTACAAGAGAATTTGCAGAGGCAGTTATAGATCGCTTAGGAAAGCGACCAAAGCATATCAAACCTGTTTCATTTGATAAGGATATTAAACTAAACCTGCCAGTCTACAAACGTAAAGCCAAATCAGATAAGGTTTTAAAAGGAGTGGATGTGTTTGTGGACTGGGATGGAGGTAAGGTGGATGAACTTGCAATGAAACTTAAAAATTTGGAAGTAGATATCAAGCTAAGTATGATCACCAATAGGGGGGTGAAAGTATGGCCTGAAGGGTTTGAAGAAACATTTTGTACAGATCATTGGAGATGCAGATTTGAAGTTGAAAATGGTCATCCTGCAATGAAAGAAAGTATTCCTCAAGTTCTTTCAAAAGCATTGGAACAAGGAATAGATGTCATAAAAACGGAGAACTTGTATGAGTTTGACGGTGTAAGAGGGTATTCTCTTGGGCAAGGTCAATAATATAGGACGAGTAATTAGTTAGATGTAAAATCTTCATGAAACATAAATTATATTTATGTAAATAATAAAAAATATAAATAATAATTTATGAACCTGATTGAGTTGGTTTGCGTCTATAAACCTGAGAACAGCAATGGATTAACCATTTAGGTTAAAGTTAAGTTACGGGAGAGTGTCTCTAGCAGGATGCTCTCCTTTTTTAACAACAGTCTTCATTCAAATCAATATGCACCTTCTTACCATTTCATACACTGGAACATTACGAGAAAACTTAAAAGCTTTTTTCGAGTCCAAAGGATTTCACCGGGTCATAACTGCGGTGATCATCATCAACTCAGTGCTTATCGGATTGGAGACTTCCGAAGCTGTGATGATTAATTACGGTTTGTTGATTGATGTAATTGATCTTACTATTCTGGTGTTATTTTCATTGGAGATTTTTCTTAAAATATTCGTTTACAAGCTAAGCTTCTTTAAGAGTTCATGGAACGTTTTTGATTTTCTAGTTGTGGCAATTTCTCTTGTTCCGGCAGCAGGTTCTTTCTCTGTATTTCGAGCGCTCAGGATTATCCGTACACTGAGGCTGCTTCGCAGTATTCCCAAACTAAGATTGATAATTGAATCACTGGTGAAATCACTTCCAAGTATCGGATGGATAGCAGTTTTATTGGGAATTGTGTTTTATGTGTTTGCAGTAATAGGAGTGAATCTTTTTGGTGAATTGTATCCTGAGTATTTCGAAAGCATGGGCAAAGCCGTTTTCACATTATTTCAGATAATGACTCTTGAAAGTTGGTCATCCGCAATTGCTAGACCGGTAATGGATGGTGTTCCATTTGCGGGTATCTATTTTGTTTCCTTCATACTAATAGCAACCTACACAACACTCAATATTTTCATTGCTATCGTGGTTAATACGATGAATGAAGTGTCGTTAAAAGATCTAAAGGAAGAGGAGGAACATATAAAGGATTTTGTTTCAGAGGAGAACAAGAAATTGAATCAGCAGCTAAATAGAATTCAGGCTCAATTGGAGCTGTTGATGTTGAATGCTGAAAGTTCATGCAGAGAGATCAAAGAAGTAAGCTATGATGAATGCGATAAATAACATTTGTTTATATAATTCATAAAAAATATAAATGAAAGTTTATAAACAATATTTATTTCTTTCGTGTTGTAGTCATACAATTATTCAATAAGGAAAGTTGTAGTAGAGTAAAGGGAGGGCGTTAGATCATGGACGTTCTCCTTTTTTTATGCGTTCTTACGATGTGTGTTCAAATTGTGACGACTCGTAAGCTTTTCAATTGTTTTAAACACCAATTTCTCGGGTTGAATAACTACTTTTGCGCTTGAAAATATAATACCCATTTTTAAACAATATAGATCATGAAAGTAACCGTAGTAGGCGCCGGAGCCGTTGGAGCTAGCTGTGCCGAATACATCGCAATCAAAGATTTTGCAGCGGAAGTTGTACTTATTGACATCAAAGAAGGTTTTGCTGAAGGTAAAGCAATGGATTTGATGCAAACTGCTTCATTGAATGGCTTTGATACAAAAATCACTGGTACTACAAACGATTATTCCAAAACGGCAGATAGTGATGTTGCGGTTATTACTTCTGGAATTCCTAGAAAGCCAGGAATGACTAGAGAGGAATTGATCTCTACTAATGCGGGAATCGTGAAGTCAGTTGCTGAGAATTTGATCAAGCATTCTCCTAATGTAATCATCATTGTAGTTTCAAATCCAATGGACACAATGACATACCTGGCTCACAAAGCACTTGGACTTCCAAAGCATAGAATCATCGGAATGGGTGGTGCATTAGATTCAGCTCGTTTTAAATATAGACTATCCGAAGCACTGGATTGCCCAGCTTCTGATGTTGACGGAATGGTAATTGGTGGTCACAGTGATACTGGAATGATTCCTTTAACAAGAATTGCAACTAGAAACAGTGTGCCTGTTTCTAAATTCTTAAGCGAGGATAAGCTAAACTATGTATTGGAGGAAACAAAAGTAGGTGGAGCTACTTTAACAAAGCTGCTAGGAACATCTGCATGGTATGCTCCTGGTGCTGCTGTTTCGGCCATGGTGCAAGCAATAGCTTGCGATACAAAGAAGATGTTCCCTTGCTCATGTCTACTAGAGGGTGAGTATGGATTGAATGATCTATCAATAGGAGTACCTGCAATCATCGGTAAAAATGGAATCGAGGAAATCGTTGAGATAGAGCTTGATGACGCAGAGAAAAACAAATTATCAGAAAGTGCTGCAGCTGTTAGCAAAACGAATGGCATCCTTTCTGAAATGAACATTATCTAAGGATAATTATTAATAATTTACGGACCTGTTCTTTTAGTTAAGGACAGGTCTATTTTTTTACGTCTATGCAAAACACGAAAGAACTAATCAGCAATAGCGATCTGATAAGCCGTGATCTTAGTTGGTTGCAGTTCAATAGACGTGTGTTAGATCAGGCGCGTAAAGAGAAGCGAAACCTATTCGAAAAACTGAAATTTTTAGCCATTACCTCAAGTAATGCAGACGAGTTTAATATGATTCGAGTGGGTAGTTTGTATAACTATCTCGACTATGGGAATGATCGCATTGACTATTCGGGCCTAAAGTCAATACCATTCAAAAATGAACTGCTTAAGGGACTAAAGGATTTTGGGAAGCAACAAAATCAGCTCTTTCTAGATTTAAGACCTTCTTTCGAAGCACACAATTTTGAAATAAGAGATTTTGATGAACTAGATGAGAAGCAGCAAAAGATGGCAAGTAAATACTTCGAAAAGACCATCTTCCCTATGCTTACCCCGATGGT
>CAZWLS010000229.1:0-7107 GCA_964634415.1 uncultured Roseivirgaceae bacterium
CTAGAAGGTGATACTCCAGGTGTTCCAAAATTATTATTGAAAGACACAGGCACTAATTCAGGATTTATGATACCTCAATACACTACCGCTGCCCTGGCGAGTGAAAACAAAGGACTATGTTTCCCTTCGAGCGCTGACAGTATTCCCACATCCCTTGGGCAAGAAGATCATGTAAGTATGGGTTCAATCGGTGGACGAAAAGCATTGCGAGTAGTAGAAAATGTAGAAAAGATTATTGGAGTTGAAGTCTTCTGCGCCGCACAGGCAATAGATTTTCATCGTCCATTGAAATCAAGCAAAATCATGTCTGCAATTCACAATCATGTTCGCTCGAAGATTGAGCATATCAATCAAGATGGTGTAATGAATGAAACTATGGAAACAGCAATAGAAATGATAAAGAATAAGGAACTTATTGATGTTGCTTTAGAGACTGCAAAGAATGAAAACATTTCCTTAGAAACAGAATTTTCAGTTGATTTCGATCGATATTAAATCAAGTACTATGACATTTAAGGAACAAATACTTCAAGGGATACCAGCTGAATTACCTAAGAGAAAAGGACTCAGAGAAGGCGTTAATAGAGCACCAAAAAGAAAAGACATACTTTCTATTGATGAGAAAAAGCTAGCAGTACAGAATGCATTGAGATATTTTCCATCAGAATGGCACAATGAACTATCAAAGGAATTCTTCCAGGAGCTTAATGATTTTGGAAGGATATATATGTATCGATTCATGCCGTCATATGATATGTATGCAAGGTCAATTGAAGAATATCCGGCAATAAGTAAGCAAGCAGCTGCAATAATGTTGATGATTCAGAATAATCTGGATCCTGCCGTAGCACAACATCCAGAGGAATTGATTACTTATGGCGGAAATGGTGCCGTTTTCCAAAACTGGGCACAGTATCTATTAACAATGAAGTATTTGTCGGAAATGACAGATCAACAAACTTTGCATATCTACTCTGGCCATCCAATGGGCTTGTTCCCTTCCAATGAGCACGCACCTCGAGTTGTAGTGACCAATGGTATGATGATTCCTAATTATTCTCAACCTGATGATTGGGAGAAGTTTAATGCACTAGGGGTAACACAATATGGTCAAATGACCGCTGGTTCGTACATGTATATTGGCCCTCAAGGAATTGTACACGGTACTACCATCACTGTTATGAATGCATTTAGGAAAAAATTAGGCAGTGGTGCATCACCAGCTGGTAAGATATTCCTAACAGCAGGACTTGGAGGTATGAGCGGTGCCCAACCAAAAGCTGGCAATATCGCTGGCTGCATTACCATATGCGCAGAGGTAAATCCAAATGCTGCGATAAAAAGACATGCACAAGGTTGGGTCGATGAAATCCTTCATGATATTGATGAACTAACAGATCGTGTCAGGACAGCGAAAGCTAGAAAGGAAGTAGTTTCTATTGCTTATGTTGGAAACGTTGTTGATATCTGGGAGCATTTTTATGAAGAAGAAATACTTATTGAATTGGGTTCCGATCAAACCTCGCTGCACAACCCATGGTCTGGTGGTTATTACCCAGCAGGGTTAAGTTTTGATGAAGCGAATGACATGATTCGGAATAGACCTGATGAATTTAAGACTAAGGTTCAAGAATCACTCAAAAGGCATGCAAACGCAATAAATAAGCATACCGAAAGAGGTACTTACTTTTTCGATTACGGAAATGCATTTCTGCTCGAAGCCTCAAGAGCAGGTGGAGAAGTAATGGCAGAAAATGGAATAGACTTCAAGTATCCATCCTATGTACAAGACATCTTAGGTCCTATGTGTTTTGACTATGGTTTTGGACCATTTAGGTGGGTTTGCACTTCTGGAGACCCAGAGGATTTAAGAAAATCTGACCAAATAGCACTTCAGGTTCTAAATGAGATTAAAAACCAATCGCCAACTGAAATTCAGCAGCAAATGCAAGACAACATTCGATGGATTGAAGAAGCTGAAAACAACAAACTTGTGGTTGGATCGCAAGCGAGAATTCTATACGCTGATGCAGAAGGAAGGTCTAAAATAGCTCAGGCGTTTAATGATGCAATAAAAAATAAAGACATATCCTCTCCTATTGTATTAGGTAGAGATCATCATGATGTGAGCGGTACAGACTCTCCATACAGAGAGACAAGCAATATCTATGACGGCAGTAGATTCACTGCTGATATGGCGATCCAAAACGTTATTGGAGACAGTTTTAGAGGTGCTACATGGGTATCTATTCACAACGGTGGTGGTGTTGGATGGGGCGAAGTGATAAACGGTGGTTTTGGAATGCTGTTAGACGGCACAGAAGAAGCAAGTAAAAGGCTTAAAAACATGCTTTTCTATGATGTCAATAATGGTATTGCTAGAAGAAGTTGGGCACGAAATAAAGAAGCCCTATTTGCAATTAAAAGAGAAATGGAAAGAACCCCTGGGATGAAAATTACCTTACCAAACCTTGTTGAAAATGATATTCTCGATGCTTTGAATTAAATATCAACAACGTGCGGTTCAGAATCCCAATTGCCAAAAATCCAATTACCATGCACCGTAGGATCGCTTGAAGCGAAAAATTCTTCAACCGCGCTCATTAAATCATATCTAGATAGCCGATAGCTCTGTGTTTTATCAAGCAGACTAAAGGCTTTATCACAGTATGCCCTATCTATCCCGAAGATATCGTAGAAGTCTTCGTATTCCTTTTTGGAAATAAAGCCATCCCTGTTCTGATCAAAGAAATCAAACATGAAATTGAAGATCAATTCTTTATAATCATCAAGTGTATCTTCATCACCTGAAAGAATAACCTCCTTTAGAAAGAAGTCAACCCACTCATTCTCCGTGACTTGATTAAATGTAAATGGCTTGATATCCTTTACCAGGCTATTAAAGAGCTTCACAGCTTTTCCAGTGATACGCTTGTGTTCTTTGCTATTTGGTTCGTAATCTTGACGGATACGCACCTTCTCTACCATTTCGGTAAAGTCGTCCATTTGAAGACAGCTATTACTATTCAGGTCTAAAATCCTGAAAAAATATCCAAGTTTTTTACGTTGAAAATCAGCAGACATATAGTGGGATTAGTTCCGCAAAAATATGAAAGTTCAAACAAAAAATTAGACTATAAAAAGCAAAAGGCTTGAATCTCTTCAAGCCTTTTAAATTATATCAAAACAGATCTAGAATTAGAGAAAATCAACCTTACCACTACCTAAATTATAGAATGAGGTGACAATCTTAAGTTTTCCGCTATCCACGGCTCCACTTATTATGGAAGATCTATCATACAGATCTTTTGCAGATAATTCGGCATTCTTTTTCACCACAACATTTACGTCTGTGCTACCTGCTTGTGCCTTGGCAGGCTCTATTTGAGCTAAAAGATGATTTAAATTATATCCATTATCACCTCCGGCAAGAGCGGCCCCAACGGCTCCGCAACTTTCATGGCCCATTACCACAATCACTCCAGTTCCTAAATGTGCAACCGCATATTCAATACTAGCGATAGTATCAGTATTTGCAATATTCCCTGCAACTCTTAGCACAAACAGTTCCCCTCTGCCAGTATCAAATGCATGTTCTGGTACAACTCTGCTATCAGCACAGCTTAGTACAATAGCCCATGGAGCTTGTCCTCCTGTCAATTCTGACCTTCTTTGACCATCCTGTAAATCACTATTGAGACTATTATTAACAAAACGTTCATTTCCTTCCTTGAGTCTCTCTATTACTTGATCTTGATTCATATCCTTGATTTATTTAATTAACCGCTAATGTAAATTAATATAACTATTTCAATAAAATTCGTTCTCTTTGCTCCAAGGTTCATCACTAATTATTAATCTTCTCATAATAAAAAATGTTGGATCTGTACCGCTTCGGTAACGGAGCGGTTTTTTTATTTCTTTCTATTCTCCCAACCAAGAGCAAACTTTTCATTCCAAATTTTTCGCTGACCTCTTCATCTAGAAGCATCTGGTTTAATTACCCTGTCGATATAAAATTCCAATGGTGTACGATGATAAATAAGTGCATCAAGAGTCTTTCCCTTTGTTTCATAGGACCTCTAACCAAAGTATATAGCTCTATTACTCAATTTCAAATCCTTTTAACTTCCAATCTTTAAAACCACCATTATAATCATATACCTTTTTAAAACCTTGTTTTTCGAGCATTTTGGATGCTTTTCCACTGCGACCACCCACCGCACAATGAATAACAATTGATTCATCATTATGGAAAGCTTTCATCTTATCAATAAAGTCAGAAGCGTAAAAATCAATATTTATAGCACCTGGTATATGCCCTTGAGCATATTCCTTTGATGTTCGCACATCAACAACCTTCACTCCAGTATTTTGAAGTTCAATCAATTGATTAGCATCAATTGTCACAACCGCTTCGTTTTGGTTAGTTGTTGCACATCCTGTAAGAACTAAAAGGAAATAAATAATCCGTACCATCGTATATAGTAAAAAGTATTATAAACTATCAGTCAAAAATCGGGTTTTTTACGTAGTTGAGGAAATTACTAAGTAGTTACCTTAGCAACTATCTGCTACAAATTGTTTTTTTGGAGCGGAATTTGATGACCATCAATATTACTTTTAGCTTTAGAACTATGAAAAGCATCATTATTGGCGCGTTTTTATTGATACCAGTAAGTCTTATTGCACAGGACACTGAGCAAAGACTGGATGATAAAATTGATGAGATCACCTACGACTGGGATTTAGAAGCTGACAAATTATCCTCATACGAAGGCTTGCAAGAACTTTGCTTTGATGAAGCTTACAGGATGAAAATCTTAAAATTGCTAGATGACATCCATCATTATGATACTGTTCTCTACAATGTTCTTACAAAACTTTCTCGCACAAACGATGACAAGGAAATCAAAAAGACTTTGAAGGATATCAAAAAATTTGAGACTGAGTATGATTCCAAAAGCTTCATTCACTTCATGAATGGCGAATGCAAGGCTATGAATGAGATAGAAAAATCTTCTGACAAGACTGCCAATGATGTTGGAATAAACTCATACTCCGGACAAGTATACCTACTTGAGACTGAACTTTACAAATATGTAAAGCATGTAACTGCTAGGGTAGATAAAATCAGACTTCACGTGCATCATCTAAGCAAACACTACAATTAGTGTTGTTTAGCTTAGCTTGTCTTCAAATATTTTTTTGAATTTCTCCACTTTTGGTGCTACGACAAAGGCACAATATGGCTGACTGCTATTTTGATTATAGTAATCAGCATGTTCTACCTCAGCCTCATAAAACACATTCAAGGGACTAATTTCAGTGACAATTGGATCTGGCCAAATGTTCGAATCTGCTAGCTTTTGCTTATAGCTTTCCGCTAGGTTTTTTTGAGAATCATTGTGATAGAAAACAACCGATCGATATTGAGTTCCAACATCATTTCCTTGTCTATTTAAGGTCGTAGGATCATGCGTTTTCCAAAAAACTTCAAGAAGCTCATCATATGAAATGATATCTGGATCGTAATCAAACTGAATAACCTCAGCGTGACCAGTATCACCTGAGCAGACTTCTTTATAACTTGGATTGGCTATTGTCCCGCCTGAGTACCCAGATTTTACGTTTGTAACGCCTTTCAGCCGTTGAAACATAGCTTCTGTACACCAAAAGCATCCTGATCCAAATGTTGCTTTTTCCATCTATAAATTATCAATGTGCCAAATCTAACTTCTAATTGAATCAATTAGTTCCGGGATTGTTCTCAGTTCAATTGAATTGTTAATTTAGTTGTACTAATCTTAGCAAATGGAATACTACATAATCATTGCAGCATCCCTAATTATCATTCTGTCTTACCTGTTCAATCGGGTATCTGAAAAGTCAAATATACCTTCCGTGCTCCTATTGATTTTCTTAGGAATTATTGGTCGTGAATTCATCGGACTTTTGGGTATAGAAAAAGAACGCATATTGGAAATATTTACCAGAATAAGAATTCTAGAGGTACTTGGAACTTTAGGACTTATTCTTATAGTATTGGAAGCAGCGCTAGAATTAAAAATAGCCAAAGAGAAGTTAAAACTCATTTCCAAGTCATTCGTAATCGCGATCCTTGGATTGCTAATATGCATGTTTGGAATTGCAGGGATTTTTAAAGTTTCATTTCAGGATATGAGTTGGAACGTTGCACTGATATATGCTACTCCACTTTCTATTTTAAGCAGTGCAATTGTCATTCCCTCGGTTGCTAATTTGAATGAGTATGATGAAGAATTTCATATATATGAGAGCACTTTTTCTGACATTCTGGGTATCATGGCTTTTTATTTTCTTGTTGAGTTAGGGAAACCAACAAGCAATGTGATGGTTTTAGGTGATTTCACATTTGGATTAGTTATTACAATAGTACTCTCTGTAATCCTATCCTATGTGCTTATATACGTATTCCAAAACCTGGAGACAAAGGTCAAGCTTTTTCTGATGATTGGAGTCCTATTCTTACTTTTCAGTATTGGCAAGCTCATGCACTTATCCTCACTTCTAATCATCCTTGTCTTTGGTCTGATATTAAGTAACTATAAGCTATTCTTTTTTGGTAGACTCAAACGTTATTTAAGACCTATGGCCATCGAGAATATTAAGGAAACCTTCCTTATGATAACGATTGAATCGGCATTTGTAGTTAGAACTTTCTTCTTCGTAATATTTGGATTCTCTATAGCTCTGTCTACACTTCTGGATGTCAAAGTAGCCATTGTTAGTGCTGCTATATTAGTCTTCATATATATAAGCCGCTTTACGTCTTTTCTGCCATATAAACATGAAAATGTTAAAAGAGCAATAACCATCGCTCCAAGAGGACTGATAACCTTACTCCTTTTCTATTCCATTCCTGATGAGTTCATTTTTACCGAATTCAAATCAGGAATTCTATTATTTGTGATAATTGTAACGAGCTTAGTTATGACATCTGGACTAATTAAGAAGGATGAAAAAAAAGAGGAAGAAGAATTGGAAGTTGAATAACTTAGCGATACACCGTTTTATAAGCACTGCAGCATGAAAAAATTAAACGCACTTGCACAGAAAGGAAAGATC
>CAZWLS010000230.1:0-7085 GCA_964634415.1 uncultured Roseivirgaceae bacterium
ATTTAATTCATTTGCAGTGGAAAAGGATTAGTCTCATTTTGAAGTTTCTGTGGAGTTTTGTGGATTTGAACTAGAACCACTATCTGTGGAATAGATTACAGATCAATCTGCAGATCAGTTTGAAAATTTGAGTGCTCGAATCATTCATTGCAATAAAGATTGGAATAAGTCTGTCCTCCGAGACATGGAATTTCTCGGTCAAATAAACAATTATCGCATTACCGAATTTGACTACAGTCAAAATACTGTTCAACCATATATCAATTACCGACTTACTGTACCGACGCCTAGCCTTTCTGGCAATTACCTGCTTGTTGTTTTCAGAAGAGCGAATCCAGATGATGTGATTCTTACTCGTAGATTTTTGGTGATTGATAGTCAAGTGACCATTGGACACACTGTTAGAGTTAGCACAATCATCGATAAAAGAAATGAGAACCAGCAACTTGAGTATAGCATCAATTACGGAAACTTAATGGTAAACGCTCCGACGAAGGATATCAGCACTACAATCCTTCAAAATCATAATTGGAATACAGCGATAAGAAATGTCCCTCCAACCTTGATAAAAGCCAACGAAGGTGTTTCAGAATTTATACATCTCGATTTGACTACCAATTTTCCAGGTTGGAACGAGTTTAGGTTTGCTGACTTGAGGACGTTTAGTGTATCCGGACGAAATGTTGGCCGAATTTCTAATTCTGGAACAAAAATTACCGCACCTCTCTTGATGTCTGGATCTCGGGGACCACTCACCTATACACTCAATTTTCAGGATATCAATGGAAATTTTCTAATTCAAAACAATGATCCGGGTGAAGACATCCTAAACGCTGATTATGCCAATGTGAGATTCAGCATCAAATCACCACCTATCAATGGTGAAGTCTATGTGTGGGGGCAATTCAACAACTGGGAACTTGAAGATAAAAACAGGATGAGGCACACTAGCGACAATGGCGTTAGCAGATACGAAACAAACTTGCTATTAAAGCAAGGCTATTACGAATATCAGTATTACGTAAAGAGCAATACGCTTCCACCGTATTACTTTGAGGGAAGTCATTTTCAAGCCGAAAATCAATATGAAATCCTGGTTTACTATAGAAAACCAGGGAATGTTTATGATGAGCTTGTTGGCTACAAAAGGTTTAGATCTCTCGAGCCTTAGACGTTGAATCTAAAGTGCATCACATCGCCATCTGACACGACGTATTCCTTTCCTTCAATTGCGAGCTTACCAGCTTCTCTACAACCAGCCTCAGACTTGTATTCTTGGTAATCTGGTATTTTGATTACTTCCGCCTTGATGAATCCTTTTTCAAAATCGGTATGAATAACACCTGCAGCTTGCGGAGCCTTCCATCCTTTCTTAATCGTCCATGCTCTCACCTCCGTTTCGCCAGCAGTGAAATAGGTGATTAAGTCCAACAGTGAATAAGAAGCTTTGATAAGTCTGTTTAGACCTGACTCTTTCAAGCCATACTCTTCTAAGAACATTTGTTTTTCCTCAGGGTCTTCAAATTCAGCGATCTGCTCTTCCAATCCAGCAGATACTAAAATCAATTGAGCTTCTTCATTTTTGATATTTTCAGCCAATTTATTGCTCCACTCATTGCCTGAGTTTATTGATTCTTCATCAACATTGGCAACGTAAATGATCGGCTTATCGGTAAGCAACTGAAGCCCTTTCACCCATGCTCGAGGCTCTTTTTCCATTTCAAGCGAACGCGCATTCTGTCCGCTTTCCAGATGTGATTTGAACTGAACAAGTACTTCGTACTCAGCTTTTGCATCTTTATCGCCAGACTTAGCGATTTTCTCCACTCGCTGAATGCGCTTATCTATAGATTCCAAATCCTTAAGCTGTAATTCAGTGTCGATCACTTCTTTATCTTCTATCGGATCAACTTTCCCAGAAACGTGTACAATGTTGTCATTATCAAAACATCTGATCACGTGGATGATGGCATCCACTTCCCTGATGTTAGCCAAAAACTGATTCCCAAGACCTTCTCCCTTGCTGGCTCCTTTCACCAAACCGGCGATATCCACAAATTCCATTACCGTAGGAAGAACCTTTTTAGGATTTACCAAATCAGAAAGAATCTGAAGTCTTTCATCAGGCACGGTAATCACTCCAACATTCGGCTCGATGGTGCAAAAAGGAAAGTTTGCAGCTTCAGCTTTCGCATTTGAAAGTGCATTAAAAAGTGTTGATTTACCAACATTCGGTAATCCGACGATTCCACATTGTAATCCCATAGGAAGAAAATATTATCTAAAGTTTTTAAGCCTAATGGCTTTTGCGGCGCAAAGCTA
Source organism: uncultured Roseivirgaceae bacterium (assembly GCA_964634415.1). Taxonomy (GTDB): domain Bacteria; phylum Bacteroidota; class Bacteroidia; order Cytophagales; family Cyclobacteriaceae; genus Ekhidna. The sequence continues at coordinate 2,323 of CAZWLS010000230.1, forward strand.
CTTTATAAAATAAAAAAGCCCTCAGGAAATTTTCCTGAGAGCCTCTCTCTTCATACTTACTTAAAAGTTTCTTTATATCAATCCCACTTTAACTCAGAATCTGAATCTGACACCTCTGCATTGGCAACAGGCTGTGCATCTTCATGATCTCTGTCAAATTGAGTGAAGTCAACTTCAGGCATTAATTCATCCTTTACGTGATTCACTGTGGAATTTAGTGCATCTACAAACTTGTTGAAATCTTCTTTGTACAAGAAAATTTTGTGCTTCTCATAGAAAAAACCATCATCCTTAGGTTTCCTTTTACTCTCCGTAATTGTTAGGTAATAATCATTCGACCGTGTCGCTTTCACATCAAAAAAGTACGTACGCTTTCCCGCCTTTACTCTCTCTGAATAGATCTCGTCTCTTCCTTTTTCGTTATTATCTTCCACTTGTTTAAAATTTGTGTTAGGTGTTAGTTTTTACTAAAATCTGGCTAAATATACGGCATTATCTTTTTTATCTGCAAAATCACGCTACTATTAGCGTTTGAAACTCGAATATGACAACAAACATTTCAGAAATAAATCAATACGATAACCTGGGCTTAATAGCCAAACAGTTAGTTGACGGTTTTATTACAGGCCTCCACAAATCGCCATATCATGGCTTTTCTGTGGAATTTGCAGAACATAAACTTTACAACCAGGGTGAAAGTACCCGCCACATTGACTGGAAAGTTTTCTCCCGTACAGACAGACTTTATACCAAGCAATATGAAGAGGAAACCAACCTGCGATGCCGAATCTTGGTAGACAACTCTGCATCCATGCACTATCCGGCTCCCGGCAAAGACAAATTGAAGTTCTCCGTATTTGCTGCTTCCGCACTGTCCTACCTGTTGAGTAAGCAGAGAGATGTCGTAGGATTATCGGTCTTTTCTGACAAGATCGAGGAAGAGACAGACTTAAGAAGCACCAAAGCTCACTTAAACACGATCTTATCTAAGCTGTCCGAGCTGGAAAAAACGACACCCGAATCTCAAACTGACATTAGTTCTGTGTTGCATGAAATCGCAGATAAGATCCACAAACGATCACTCGTAGTTATCTTCTCTGACATGTTTCAAAACAGCAATGAAGAAGAATTGCTAAACGCACTGCAACACCTTAAGCATAACAAACATGAGGTGATTCTCTTCCACGTATCGGACTATTCAAGCGAGTTACATTTCGAATTTGAAGATAGGCCATACAAGTTCATTGATCTTGAAACCAATGAAACAGTAAAGCTTAATCCTCATGAGGTGAAAGATGTCTACAGAAAAGAGATGGCAAAATTCTACCAGGACCTTAAAATCAAATGCGGAATGATGAAGGTAGACTTCGTACCTGTCAATACCAATGATTCATTTGATAAGGTATTGGGTGCTTATTTGATCAAAAGAAAGAAAATGAGGTAGCCAACCTTATAGGTGCAACCACTCTTTCTTAGCAGTAAGTTCTTCTTCTGTCTCTACGTAATCAGGATCTGGAACACAGCAATCTACCGGGCATACAGCAGCACACTGCGGCTCCTCGTGGAAACCAGTACACTCTGTACACTTACCTGGAACAATGTAATAGAATTCATCTGAAACAGGCTCCTGGATTTCTTTAGCATCTACTTTGGAACCATCTTCCATTTCGATATCCTTCAAATCTGTACCATCAGCCCATCTCCATTCTACGCCGCCTTCATAAATAGCTGTATTCGGGCATTCGGGTTCGCATGCTCCACAATTGATACATTCGTCGGTGATAATAATTGCCATAGAAAAAACGCTTTTTTTCGTGTTACAAATGAATGAACAAAATTAATCGCAATAAGTTTGCAGCCCAACCTGGAAAGGCGAACAATTTCAATTTTTTATGAACATTCAAGATAAAATTGCTGCTTTCACTAAGCTCGGAGAGAAAATCTCACAATTATCAAGCGATGAATTGCTTCAAATGGCTGGTCCAGCAAGGGCTGCCAATGGCTGGTTTTCTGAAGAAAATGTGCGAAATGCACTCGAAGGCATCAGTTTTATGCTGCAAGCCGACAAGCTGAAGGAATGGACAGAAAAGTACAATTTCGAAAATGTAAGCCCTAAAGTAGTTGGAGTGATCATGGCAGGAAATATTCCACTCGTTGGCTTCCATGATCTCCTGTCTGTGCTGATATCTGGACATTTTGCAGCAGTGAAACCAAGCAGCGATGATCAATTTCTTACCAAAATCATGGTGGATTGGATCGTTGAGATTGAGCCGAGGTTCAAAAAGAACATTGAACTGCGAGATAAACTCACTGAGATTGATGCGGTTATCGCTACAGGCAGCGACAACACGGCCAGGTACTTTGAGTACTATTTCAAAGACATCCCTTCGATCATTCGAAAGAACCGAACCTCTGTTGCTATACTCAAGGGAAAAGAGAGCCCGAAAGAATTAGAAGCGTTAGGTGAAGACATCTTCTCCTACTATGGTCTCGGATGCAGGAACGTTTCTAAAGTGTTCACTCCGAAAGGGTATGACCTAAGAGATGCATTCCCTCATTTCGAAACTTACAGCGAGGTAGTGAATCACAACAAATACAGAAACAACTACGACTATTACAAATCCATTTATTTGGTAAACAAAACCCCACATTTAGATACAGGATTCTTGCTTGTCAACTCCACGGATGACCTGGTGTCGCCAACAAGCGTTCTTTATCACCAAGAATACGATTCAATCGAGAATCTTCAAACCATTCTCGATTCCAAAAAAGACAAAATCCAATGCATTGTAGGCAAAGACTTTATTCCGTTCGGAAAAGCCCAACGACCGGAGCTTTGGGACTATGCCGATGATGTAGATACGATGGAGTTTTTGGCGGGATTGAACTAATCGTTAACTCAATGGATTTAGCAGATTAATCAGTCAAAGAATCAATTATCTTTGTCGCCCCTTGAAAAAGGAAGAGAAAGGCTATTTCTCACCCGTGTTGAACATTTTAAAGAATTTAAAATATGAGCTTGTATAAAGGATATACAGAAGAAATAGAAGAACGAAAAGGTCAAGGTCTTCACCCTAAACCAATTGAAGATGCTGATTTACTGAATGAGATTATTGATCAAATCAAAGACACCAATCATTCAGATCGTGAAGATTCGCTCAAGTTTTTTATTTACAACACACTCCCAGGAACTACCAGTGCTGCGGGCGCTAAGTCAAAGTTTTTAAAGGAGATCATCCTAGGAGAATCTGTTGTAGAAGAAATCTCAACGGAATTTGCGTTTGAATTACTCTCTCATATGAAGGGCGGGCCTTCTATCGAGGTGCTATTAGATTTAGCCTTAGGTGATGATGCTTCAATCGCAGAGCAAGCAGCGAAAGTTCTAAAGACACAGGTATTCCTTTACGATGCAGACACCGATCGCCTAGAGGCAGCTTACAAAAGCGGCAATGCGATCGCAAAAGAAATTATTGAAAGCTATGCACAAGCAGAGTTTTTCACCAAGCTTCCAGAAGTAGACGAAGAAATTGAGATTGTAACGTTCATCGCTGGCGAAGGTGACATCTCCACTGATTTACTTTCTCCAGGAGCAGATGCTCACTCACGATCAGACAGAGAACTTCACGGGCAAAGCATCTTCGAGCATGACAAGCAAATGCAGAGCGACCTCAAGGCATTGAAAGAGCAGCATCCTAACAAGCGTGTGATGCTGATTGCTGAAAAAGGCACCATGGGTGTGGGATCTTCGAGAATGTCCGGTGTGAATAACGTAGCGCTTTGGACCGGTATTCAGGCTAGCCCTTACGTTCCATTCATCAACATTGCACCAATCATCGCAGGTACAAATGGCATTTCTCCGATCTTCTTGACAACAGTTGGTGTAACTGGAGGTATTGGAATCGACCTTAAAAACTGGGTGAAGAAGAAGGATGCCGATGGCAACAACGTGGTTGATGCAGATGGAGAGGCAGTATTGGAAGAAGCGTATTCAGTAGCTACCGGTACGGTTTTAACCATCAACACGAAGACAAAGAAATTATACAATGGTGATCAAGAGCTGATTGACATTTCAAGCTCATTGACTCCTCAGAAGGTAGAGTTTATCAAAGCAGGCGGGTCGTATGCGGTAGTATTCGGTAAGAAGCTACAAACATTCGCAGCTAAGGTATTGGGCATCGAAGCACCGGTGGTTTACGCTCCTTCGAAAGAAATTACGAAGGAAGGACAAGGCCTTACCGCTGTAGAGAAGATCTTCAACAAGAACGCTGTTGGGACAACGCCGGGCGCTACGCTTCATGCCGGCTCTGATGTACGTGTAGAAGTAAACATTGTTGGTTCGCAGGATACCACTGGACTGATGACTTCTCAAGAACTTGAGGCTATGGCTGCAACTACCATCTCTCCTATCGTAGATGGCGCATACCAATCAGGTTGTCACACTGCTTCGGTTTGGGATAAGAAAGCACAAGTGAACATTCCAAAGTTGATGAAGTTCATGAACGACTTTGGCTTGATTACCGGACGTGATCCTAAAGGCGTATATCACGCAATGACCGACGTGATCCACAAAGTATTGAATGACATCACTGTTGATGACTGGGCGGTGATCATAGGAGGTGACTCTCATACGAGAATGTCGAAGGGCGTTGCGTTTGGAGCTGATTCTGGAACGGTGGCACTGGCATTGGCAACTGGAGAAGCTTCCATGCCGATTCCTGAATCTGTGAAGGTGACCTTCAAAGGCGAGATGAAGCCATACATGG
>CAZWLS010000231.1:0-4771 GCA_964634415.1 uncultured Roseivirgaceae bacterium
CTTCTCTAGCACAGTTTCTCTTAGAGACCAACGTATTGATACAAAAAGCTCCGCAGGTATTGTAAATATATTCGAACGCCTCATTGTCATTTTTCTGAAATGACTCAACCATTTCTTCAAATTTCATTCAAGCCGATGTTTACCTTTTTCCATTTCGGCAATAATACAGTGATTCATTGAATAGATAACAGATAAAGTTAGATCAAAACAAAACACCTCATGAATGCTGACAAATTGAAATTCTTACTCAAAATTCTGGCACTAACCTTGGCAATTGGCGCTCTAGCACAAGAGGATTTTTCCTCAGAAATGCCAGTAGCTTTAGCAAACCCAACAGCGAAGGCCTTTTATAAAGCCGGAAATACGGATATGTATTCAGGTTCCATCAATACACCCTTCAACCTTGCTGTAAACCAATCAAAGGCATTGAGTTTTCAAGTTGTCTTACAATGTGACAGATGTGTTAAGTCACCAGGAAATGATATGACTAGCCGAGAGCGTTTTGTTTCCTATAAGAAAAATTGATAGAAAAAGATGCTACAGATTCAATTGATAGTGTTCTTTAAGATGCCAAAGGTGGATAATATGATAATAATCGCCATGCTCGTACAAGCTTATAGCTAGTATCCAGAATGTGCTAAAATCAGAGAGTAGCTAATTCAATGCATAGAAATTAGTAAATAAAACGAGGCCTGTCCATTTTGGATGGGTTTTTTTCCATTTGCAACATCTTTCAGCCCGACAAGAAATGCTTTAATCACACCAAAGTCTATGGAAGTAATCGCGAATGGAAGCTTTATTGTCTATATCTCCCACTATTTTCGCGCATGCGTTGCATAAAATATTATTAGTTATTTGAACTGATTTTATGAAATACCTCTATCATCTCATTTTTTTAATTTTTATCCTATCATCTCATTCGTTATTAGCGCAAAGTGAAGAGGTATATCAAAAAATTGATAGCCTGGAACAGGCATTGCAGCAGACATCTAATGATAGCTTGAAATATGAAACTTTAGTGTATCTCTATAAACTAACAAACCAATACAGTATGCTCGACGAATTGTTGAGATACATTGAAATGCAGGATGATCTAAATGAGCGAACAAAAAATCCTGAACATATGGCCATTACAAGGTTCATGAAAGCGCGCTTTTATTTTGGGAGGTACTATAAAATGGATACTGCGTTGATTTTTCTAAAAGAGGCAGAAGCCATACTGGATACTAGTGAAAACGTTGCAAACAGAGATCTGAGGAAATTGTCCAATTTGAATCTGATGGGATTGATTTACAAGAATAAAAATGCATTTGATTCAGCACTTAATTGTTTCAATAACATTATTAGCTATCCAGGAAGTTATTTTGATCCAACATTTTTGGCCTACATAAACGCGAGTAATATCTACACAACTTTAGGTAATCATGATCGAGCATTAGATTATACCCATCATGCACTTAGTTTAGCAAAAAACGATAATGAAAAACGAAAGGTTTACGCTTTAGATAGAGAGGGATACATCTTAAATGCATTAACTGTTTTGGGGAGAAAATATATAGCGCAAGGTGCTTATGAAAAAGCCATTGAAATTCTCGATGGAGTTATTGCTTCTTATCAAGCTAAAAAGGAAAGTGAGGAAACAGTTAATGATATTCTATATTTTAAGAGTCAATGCTTGATATTCTTAAATCAATTTGATGAAGCGGAAGAATTACTTCTTAGATCACTAGCTCTAAATACTAGTATCTATGGTGAAAATCATCCAAAACTTTTACGCCTCTACATGAATCTAGGATCTATAAATGGAAAGAGTGAAGATTATTCGGAGGCTGTTGAGTATTTGGGTAAAGCCTTAACTATTTCAACGGATATTAGTAATAACAGATATATATGTAGTTCTTACTTACATCTGGGGCAAGTTGAAGAATCCAGAGCAGATTTTAATCAAGCAACATATTATTATAGTATGGCTGATAAATATGCCGCATCTGTTGACTTGGCTTCAGCTGTCACCAATGGTTATGGGAGTGTGCTGTTTAAAATGAAAGAATATAAGCAAGCGGCTGATGCGTATAAAAAATCTCTTATTTTAATTGATACCACTCAAAAATTAACAATAGATAATTTGAGTAATTCTTGGAGCAATGCAAGGAAAATTGGAATAATCGGTGAGTCTTATGAAAAGCTGTTTGTACAAGATTTAAAACAAGAAAATCTTGAGCAAGCACTTCATTTTTATATGTTGGGAGATCAGTTGGTTAATAGATTAAGAGGTATCTATAAAACACATGAGGATGAAGTGGAGTTTGCTAAGCTGCACACCAACATTTATGAGGGGAGTGTCCGCGTTTCGTTGTTACTGCATGAGCTATCTAATAACGGTGCTTATTTGGAGTCAGCATTTCAATTTGCTGAAAGAGGAAAGTCTTCTGCGCTGTTAACTTCCATTCTGGATGTAAGACCTCAATTCTCGAACTTATCTGATAGTATATCCAATAGGGAAACAGACTTAAAAAGCAACATACAGTTTTACCAAACAAGGTTAGCTAGAGGTTCCAAGGATACGACCTTACTCAGTCAATACAGGGAATCACTTGCTTTTAACAAAGCAGAGTATGAAACGCTTTTACTCGAACTTGAAAAGAACTATCCCGAGTATTATCAGCTTAAGCATTATCGCGAGCTTCTTTCAATTGAAGATGTCCAGAATAAACTCATCCAAAATCAAACAATTTTAGAATACAGCTTCCATAGAGACAGTTTAGTTGCATTTATCATTGACAAAAAAGAAATACAGCTAGTGAAATTAGATATCCCCAATAATTTAGATTCGCTGGTGTATGGTTTTAATAAATCCCTCAAGAATCAATACTCCAAAGACTATATTGAGTTCGGCGCGAAGCTCTATGAGGTACTATATCAACCAGTTGCAGAATTAGTCAATACATCAGAATTAGTCATTGTACCGGATTGTGAATTGTGGCATGTAAACTTTGAGTTGTTACCTACCAATGGTGATGGAGACTACCTCCTGTTTGAAAGGGCCATCAGTTATGCAAATTCGGCTAATCATTTTGTAAGACAGACAGCCAAGCAGTCAATTACTGGTGAAGGTTGCTTGGCATTCTCTTATTCTGCAACAAACGATGAGCTAAGAGGTGAACAGATTGACCTAACAGCCTTAAGAAATCAGCAAGATGATATTCCAGGTACACTTGAAGAAGTAAAAAGTATCTCTGAAATCTTTGCAGGCAATTATCTATATGGTGCAATGGCCAATGAAAGGAACTTCAAAGAACTAGCAAAAAACTACAGCATACTTCACCTGGCATTACACGGGGAGGTTAATGATTCAGAACCTAACTATTCCAGATTGACATTTGCTAAGAATGAGTCTGATACGTTAGAAGATAATTTCCTGCATGCATTCGAACTATATAACATGAAGTTGAATGCCGATATGGTGGTTTTGAGCGCATGCAATACTGGGGTGGGTAAGTTGGAAGGAGGAGAGGGGATTATGAGCTTGGGTCGAGCTTTCCAGTATGCAGGTACGAAGAGCGTATTGCTGAGCAATTGGGAAGTGGTAGATGGTGCAGCACCTGAATTAATGAAGCATTATTACACCTATTTGGATGACGGGAAGTCTAAAAGTGAAGCACTAAGGTTGGCCAAGATGCAATATTTGAAAACAGCGAGTGTTTTAAGGTCCCATCCATACTATTGGGGAACTTTTACATTACTTGGGGATACCACAACCATTAAAAAGAAAAATCATGTTTTTTATTGGATGCTTGGAGTCATGATGATGATATTCTTTGTGGGATACATTTGGAGAAAAAGACAAACGGCTTGAGATCATATGGCTTAATGTCCCATTAGTACGTTTTAAACTGATTTTATGAAATACCTATACCAACTCATCTTTTTGATTTTCATCCTACCAACTCATTCGCTATCAGCGCAAAGCGAGGAGGTGTTACAGGAAATAGACAGTCTGGAGGCAGCTCATGATCAGGCTTCTAGCGATAGTTTAAAATACGAGATTTTAGTTCAGCTTACAGAGCTAACTAACTTCTACAGCATGCTTGATGATTTGCTGAGATATGTCGGCATGCAGGATGAGATTGCTGAACGAACAAAAGATCCTGCGCAGATGATCAATACAAGATATCAGAAAGCACGCTTCTACTTTGGGAGGTTTTATAAGATGGATACTGCATTGATTTTTCTAAAAGAATCGGAGGCAATTATAGATACAAGTGAGCATTTAGAATATAGAGAACTGAGGAGGTTGACTAATTGGAACTTGATGGGCTTGATTTATAAGAATAAGAATGAGTACGACTTGGCAATAAGCTACTATGATAAAATCATCAACAATTCTGCAGATTACCTTGAACCATTATTTTATGCATATACGAATGCCAGTAACATATATAGTACTCTAGGGAATCATGATCGAGCTTTGGACTATACCCTTCATGCGCTTCAAATAGCTGAAACTAATGAAAAATCAAGAGAACATTTGATCCTAAATGCGCTTACATCATTAGCTAGAAAATACGCTGCGCTAGGAGCTTACAAAAAAGCAATAGAAATCTTCGACGGGGTGATTGCTTCCTACTCAGTTGATCCAATCAAAAATCAAGAGTCAATTGACTATAATGCCGTTTATAAGAGCCAATGTCTGGTTTCTTTGAATCGCTTGGATGAAGCTGAAGAAATACTAGTCAAATCACTTGCGCTAAACAAAAAAATCTACGGGAAG
>CAZWLS010000231.1:4794-7084 GCA_964634415.1 uncultured Roseivirgaceae bacterium
CATCCCAAGCTGTTAAAGACTTACATTCATCTAGGAAACTTAAATAAGGAAAGTAAAGACTACACAGAAGCTTTTTACTACTTCAATATAGCTTTAGGGATTTCGCAGAAACTCGGTAATGAGACATATATATGCGCATCTTATTTAAACCTTGGTCAAGCAGAAGTCGCCAGAGGAGATTATAAAAGAGCAAAAGAATATTTTAGCTTGGCAAAGCAAAACGCTAGATCTGCTGCACTGTTTGTGAGTGTTAGTAGAGGATTTGGAGATGTGTCATTCCAATTAGAGCAATTTGAAGAAGCTGCAGGAGAATATAAAAAATCAATCCACTTGATCGACACAGTCAAGGGCCTGTCAATTAACAATATTACAAGTTCATGGGCGAATGCCAAGGAGCTTGGTCGGATTGGCGAATCTTATGAAAGATTATTCGAACAGGACACTAATCAAGAAAACCTTGAGAAAGCACTTTCTCACTATACTTTAGGAGATCAGCTAATAGATAGATTACGAGGCATCTACAAAACACAAGAGGATGAAGTTGAGTTTTCGACACTACATACAAATATTTATGAGGGGAGTGTTCGCGTTTCATTGTTGCTCCATGAACTAGCTAATGAAAGAACGCATTTGGAGTCAGCATTTCAATTTGCTGAAAAAGGAAAATCCTCGTCTTTGTTAACTTCTATTCTAGAAGTAAAGCCTCAATTTTCAAACTTACCAGATAGTCTATCGAAAAGAGAAACAGACTTGAAAAGCAACATCCAGTTTTACCAAACAAGGTTGGCTAGAGGTTCTAAGGATACGACTTTGCTTAATCAATATAAGGAGTCACTCACTTACAACAAAGCAGAGTACGAGACGCTTTTACTCGAACTTGAAAAGAACTATCCTGAGTACTATGAACTCAAACATGACCGTGAGTTGCTATCAATTGTACAAGTGCAGAATAAACTAAAAGAAGATCAAACCATTTTAGAATACAGTTTTTATAGAGACAGCTTGTGTGCTTTTGTTCTGGACAAACACAGTATACAGCTAGTGAAATTGAAAATACCTGACAATTTGGACTCACTGGTTTATGGATTCAATAAATCCCTAAAGAATCAATATTCAAATGACTATTTAGCTTATGGGTCTAAGTTATATGAAGTACTATATCGACCACTTGCCACACTGGTCAATACATCGGAAGTAGTTATTGTGCCAGACCGGTTACTATGGCACGTAAACTTTGAGTTGTTGCCTACCAATGAAGACGGCGACTATCTTCTCTTTGACCAAGCAATTAGGTATGCCAATTCTGCGAATCACTTTTTAAGACAAGCAGACAAGCAGTCCATCGCTAGTGAAGCGTGTTTGGCATTCTCCTATTCCGAATCGAATGATGGGTTGAGAGGAGAACAAATTAACCTAACAGCTTTGAGAGATCAACAAGAAGATATCCCTGGTACATTGAAAGAAGTGAAGAACATCTCTGAGATCTTTTCAGGTAATTATCTGTATGGCACAAAAGCCAATGAAAAAAACTTCAAAGAGCTAGCAAAAGACTACGCAATTCTTCATCTGGCATTACACGGGGAGGTTAATGATTCAGAACCTAACTATTCCAGATTGACATTTGCTAAGAATGAGTCTGATACGTTAGAAGATAATTTCCTGCATGCATTCGAACTATATAACATGAAGTTGAATGCCGACATGGTGGTTTTGAGCGCATGTAATACAGGGGTGGGTAAGTTGGAAGGGGGCGAGGGGATCATGAGCTTGGGTCGAGCTTTCCAGTATGCAGGGACTAAGAGTGTATTGCTGAGTAACTGGGAAGTAGTGGATGGAGCTGCGCCGGAATTGATGAAGCATTATTACACCTATTTGGATGACGGGAAGTCTAAAAGTGAAGCGCTTAGACTGGCTAAGATGCAATATTTGAAAACAGCGAGTGTCTTAAGGTCCCATCCATACTATTGGGGAACATTTACGCTACTTGGAGATACATCTAAACTTAAAAAAAATGGTCAATCCATGTATTGGATTTTAGGTGTCCTGCTTCCGTTAATCATATTGTTGATTGGTTGGTATAGGAAAAAGAATCAAGCAGGTGCGATATGAGTCATTTGAAAAAATTTTCAATGAAATGATTGATACCTATGAATTAAGCGTAAAAGTAGATTTTAGGAGAATAAGCAAATAGGCTATAATGCCATGGTTGGTACTCGATTTATAGGTATTTACAGGGTGATTGATCTAACAATTGAGAAATCTTGATTAATTCATCTTTCAGTGTTTTGAT
>CAZWLS010000232.1:0-6885 GCA_964634415.1 uncultured Roseivirgaceae bacterium
CAAGAACAAGAAGCCTTGGCTTATCAGTTTCGATTAGATAAGGAACAAAGTGAAGCAGAGAGAAAAAGAATCGCCGCTGAAGGAGAGGCAGCAGCTAACAGAATTATCAATAGTAGTTTGACTCCTGAATTGTTAAGGATGAGAGGAATTGAAGCTACCAAAGAAATTGCTAATTCTCCAAACGCTAAAGTTATAGTTATTGGTAGTGGAGATGACGGTTTACCCCTGATTTTGAATGGCAACTAGCCTTCTAAATCTGGATTTAAATCGTTATTTTCGTGGAAATTTTAAAGTCAGCAAATAAGTTATAAAACAACATGTCAGAAACTGCTCAAATTACAATTGATGGCCAATCATATGATCTACCGGTTACAGAAGGAACCGAACAGGAAAAGGCTATTGATATCAGCTCCTTTAGAGGTCAATCAGGAGTAATCACATTAGATAGAGGATTCAAAAATACCGGATCATGCGAAAGTGCAATCACTTTCCTAGATGGTGAAAAAGGAATTCTTAGGTATAGAGGTTATCCAATCGAGCAGCTAGCAGATAATTCTACCTTCCTAGAAGTTGCATATTTGCTTATTTATGGAGAGCTACCTAATAAAGCTACGTTCGACAAATTTGCTGAAGATATCACGCACCATACTTTGGTTAATGAAGATATCAAAAAGATTCTAGATGGATTCCCTTCTGCTGCACATCCGATGGGAGTTCTATCATCTCTAATTACGGCTCAGACTGCCTTCTACCCTAACAGTCTCGATCCAAATAGATCTAAAGAAGAAACAGAACTTAGCATTATTAGATTGTTAGCTAAGATGCCAACATTTGCTGCTTGGGCTTACAAGAAAAAAGTAGGTCACCCAGTAACGTATCCGAACAATAAGATGGATTACTGTGGCAACTTCTTAAACATGATGTTCAAACTTCCTGCTGACGAATATGAAGTTGATCCTGTTGTAGCACAAGCATTAGATAAATTACTAATACTTCACGCAGACCACGAGCAAAACTGTTCTGCTTCTACAGTGAGAATTGTTGGTTCAAGCCAGGCAAGTCTTTGGGCGTCAATTTCTGCAGGAATCAATGCACTTTGGGGACCTCTTCATGGTGGTGCAAATCAGGCCGTAATTGAAATGCTCGAAAATATCAAAGCTGATGGCGGCGATACTAAAAAATGGATGGCAAAAGCTAAAGACAAAGATGATCCATTCAGACTTATGGGATTTGGTCACAGGGTTTACAAAAACTTTGACCCAAGAGCCAGAATTATTAAAAAGGCAGCTGACGATGTTCTTGACAAGCTAGGTGTTGTAGATCCTGTATTAGACATTGCAAAGGGACTTGAAGAGGAAGCATTAAGAGATGAGTATTTCGTTGAAAGAAAGCTGTATCCAAATGTAGACTTCTATTCAGGAATCATCTACAGAGCACTAGGCATTCCAACTGACATGTTTACTGTAATGTTTGCATTAGGTAGACTTCCTGGTTGGATTGCGCAGTGGAAGGAGATGAAAGAAAAAGGTGAACCAATTGGTAGACCTAGACAAGTCTATACAGGCATGAATGAAAGAGATTATACAGATATCTCTAAAAGATGAGGTATCAATCCCAACTAATAAAAAAGGCCTGATCTTTTGATCAGGCCTTTTTAAATTAATAAGTCCTTTACTCCGATGGAGCCATTGGAAATCTCTCCTCTTTCACCCCACTTACATGGCAGCTAATCGCCTGCCAATTACCATCAACTTTAACAAATGCAGTACTCGATACATATGTCGTAATATAGGCCTCAGCTCCATCCGTCCCTTTCAGGGTAGCCTTTGCAATTACAGATGCAGCGCCTGTATCTATAAGACTGATCTTTATAATTTCATATTCTTGCGAAGAGTAAGAAGGTGCATAATTAGAAACATAAGTCATTTCATCCTCTTTGGTATATCTATCGCCATTATCATCTACAAGGTGATAATACTCATGCAAGAGCTGGTTTAGCAATACTGTATCTTGATTTAAATATGCTTTCACCCACTGATTTTTTTGAATATCAGACAACACTTCTAGGTCGCTTCCGTCTACAATTGACCTACTTGGTTCAACGGAACAACTGAAAACAGAAAAGACGATCGCAATGATGAATATTTTTTTCATTCTGGTAAGTTAAAATGTTAGTAGTCTAAAATATGTAATATTTGTCATACGCATAAACAGAATAAATGAATGAATTCAATTGAAGAATTAAAAGAAAAAGCAATTGAGGTATCAAAAAACGCATACGCTACATACAGCAATTTCAAGGTTGGCTGTGCCCTCCTAACGAAATCTGGTAATACTTATGTGGGATGTAATGTTGAAAATGCTTCCTATGGCCTTACAATTTGTGCTGAAAGGAATGCAATTGCTCAGGCTGTTGGAAGTGAGGGAGATGTTGAAATTGATACATTAGTAGTTTATACTCCTACCCCTAAACCGACACCACCGTGTGGAGCATGCAGGCAAGTAATTCATGAATTTGGAAATCCGACAGTAATCAGTTTTTGCGAATCAAGTGAAAGTACTACTGACAAAATGAATGCGCTACTGCCAAATGCTTTTGACCTGGATAAAGATTAGTAACGACGATTTATGATTTCACTATAGATAACTGCTTTTCTAGCTTCTGATGAGTTTAGACCATCTCTAATTTCATCTGCAATAGAAACTTCGTCATCTTCTGATTCACTAATCTTCCCTTTAAACAGCCTCGGTTCCTGAAAATTTTCATCGGGTGCAAATTCTATGTCAGCACCTTCAGCCATTTTAATCGACTCTTCGTAGACCCTCCTACTTTCATCATCAGCAAAAGCCCTTCGTTCACCTTCTAATCTGATGTTTTCTTTTTCTTTCCTTGCTTCAGGTTCAATTACGACTGGCTCCTGCTTTATGGTCGGAACCTCTTCCACCCTGCCTTCGGTTATTTCCTTAAGTAAATCCTCGAAAGATTTAGGCTGATTCGTGGGAGGATTATTCTCGGATCCAGGACGCGAACTTGGTGTACCCTCTTTTTTCTTTTTTCCGCGCGTTAAAAAGTAAATAACAGCTGCTATTATGTACCACCAGAAACTAAAGTCGTCCATATAGCTAAGTTAGAGAAAGAGAAGGAATTTAACGATAAAGGAAGAGCTTAATCGTTTATCGTAGACTTTAATGTTGTAATGATGTTTTCCTTATCAAAAGGTTTGCTGAAGTAGCCTACAATAAGATTCTGGTCAATTGCATCAACAACTTCTTGCGCACCACCATAACCAGTGAGTAAAAAGCAAGGAAGACTCTCCTTTGTCTCTTTAACTTTTGTAATAAATTCAATACCATCCATTTCTGGCATTCGAACGTCACTAACAATAGCAGCAATTTCATTATGCTCTCTAATGAGAGATAGTGCTTCAGAACCCGATGTTGCGTTTAATATTTCAAACTCATTTTTAAAGTTAAATTCAAAGAGAGTGATGTTAAACTGATCATCGTCCACGTATAGTATAGTGGGTTTATCCATAATTAGAATTTCCGCTGTCTATGTTAATTAAAAATAAATGACTTTTTTCAAAAAGTTAAGTTATTCTCGTTTTTGATATGCTATTGTTACAATAATGCAACGAACATTTGAATTACACTCAATTCATTCGATTAAACTTTTAAATATTTACATGAACGTATTGTCTAAACATGTTAATCGGCATATTGGGGAAAAATGGTGGATAAATCAACGAAACTATTTGTCTATCTAATCATCTAGTTGCAATCGAATCGTATATTTTTGTCCGCTTCACCATTTTGGATCGAATGTAATCCTAATGCAGTTAACAAAGTTAGAAATAAAAGGTTTCAAGAGTTTTGCTGATCGAGTTGTAATCAATTTCGATGAAGGCATTACTGGTATTGTTGGTCCCAATGGATGTGGTAAATCCAATGTTGTGGATTCCATCAGATGGGTATTGGGTGAACAAAAATCAAGAGTATTACGATCTGATAAAATGGAGAATGTAATATTCAATGGAACTAAAGCTAGGAAGCCCACACAACTCGCTGAGGTATCATTAACATTTGACAATACTAAAAATCTCATTCCAACAGAATATTCACAGGTTACTATTACCAGAAGATATTATAGATCCGGTGAAAGTGAATATCTACTTAATGGTATTACCTGCAGACTCAAAGACATTACAAATCTTTTCTTAGATACAGGTATTGCGTCGAATAGTTACGCCATCATTGAATTAAAAATGGTGGATGACATTCTAAACGATAAAGACAATTCGCGTAGAGCATTATTTGAAGAAGCTGCCGGCATCTCCAAATTCAAGATTAGAAAGAAGGAGACACTTAAAAAGCTCAATGATACAGATGCCGATCTCGAGCGAGTGGAAGACTTACTTTTTGAAATCGAGAAGAACTTAAAGTCACTAGAGAGGCAAGCATCACAAGCCAAGAAGTATTACGAACTCAAAGACGAATACAAAAATTCAAGCATTGCTCTCGCTAAGATGTCGATGAATAATCAGCAAGAGCATTTCGATTCAATCCAAAAGCATATACAGGAAGAAAATGATAAGAAACATGCGCTAAATGCACTTGTCAATGAAAAGGAAGCAGCAATTGAGAAGGCTAAAGCCGATCTAATTGCAAAAGAAAAGCTTCTCTCCTCTCGCCAAAAGACATTAAACGAGCATGTAAGTACAATAAGGCAGTATGAAAGTGACAAGAAAATAAAAAATGAGAGACAAAAGTTTCTAAATGACAAAATCGACAACCTGAAAGAGCAGATCAGTCAGGATAAACAAAGCAGCGAAAGAGCAGCGGTATCTTTAGAAGGGCTTCGTAATGAGGCTAGAGATGCGGAAAAAAATGTCACAGAAATTCTTTCCAAAGTCGAAAAATTAAAGACTGATTATGAATCACAAAAGAACTTAACGAACGAAGCACAAGAGAAACTTAATTCATTAAACCTCTATTACACAGAAAAAAAAGACCATCAATTTCAGCTAAGTAAAGAAATTGAAATAAAGGATATTCAGCTCAAATCGATGATGAATGAGCTTAGCAAGACAAGTGAAGATTCCAGTGAGAAGAGTGCCAACTTGGAGGAGTTTAAAAATAGGTTGGAAGAGATAGCTAAAGAGCGAAGCGAAAAGCAACTACAATTTGACGAATTAAAATCCAGCGAAGAGAGTTTAAAAAATCAAATTGCTGATACCGAAGAGCGTATAGGGAGCTTGCGAGATGAACTCACAAAAATCAACCGATCCTTAGATGCAAGACAAAATGAATTCAATCTGACCAAATCCTTAGTCGACAATTTGGAAGGATTTCCTGAGGCAATTAAGTTTCTTAAAAAGAACGTTCAATATAAAGATTCACCTCTCCTCTCGGATGTTTTAAGCTGTCCAGAAGAATATCGCGTGACAATAGAGAACTACCTTGAGCCCTTCATGAACTACTATATTGTAGACACGCGTCAAGATGCACTTGAAGCTGTGAATCTATTAAGTGAATCTACTCGTGGAAAAGCCAACTTCTTCGTTCTTGAAACGCTAAAGAATCATGTTCCGCAAAAGATTGAAGGTCCTTCTGGAAGTACGTCTGCTCTTGAGCTTATTGATTATGATTCGAAATACGAAAACCTTATCAAACACCTACTTTCAAACGTCTTCATATCTTCAAATCCTGATCAGCAGGGAGATAGTGATATTGTAATTCTGGATAAAGAAGGAAAAGTCACATTCAGAAGATATAGTATT
The DNA here is from genome assembly GCA_964634415.1 of uncultured Roseivirgaceae bacterium. Taxonomy (GTDB): domain Bacteria; phylum Bacteroidota; class Bacteroidia; order Cytophagales; family Cyclobacteriaceae; genus Ekhidna. The sequence continues at coordinate 5,781 of CAZWLS010000232.1, forward strand.
TCCGGAGGTTCCATCGGTTTGTTTGAAGGGAAAAGAATTGGACGTGCCAAAAATCTTGAGAAGCTTGAAATCGAAATTAAAGATCTCAAGAAGAAGCAAACTGAGTCGGAGCAAATAATAGCAAAACACCAAACTCAGCTAGAAGAGCTAAGGCTATCATCAAAGGCAAATTTACTTGAAGAAGTAAACGAAGAACTTGCACGAATTAAGGAGATGGAAGTCTCAGTTCAAACCAAGCAAGAGCAATTTGTTGAGCTGCTTACTTCAAACAAAAATCGACGAGAAGACATTCAACAGCAAATCGTTGAACTGGAGCAGGCACTTGAAACACTCAACCCTCAAGCTGAAAAAGAGAGAACTGAATTAGATGAACTTGAAAAGAGTTTAGAAAGCAAAAAAGAAGAAACCTCTTCATTGCAAGAAGCACTAGATCTTAAGTCTACAGCCTATAATGAAGAGAACGTTGTCTTCCATCAGCGTCAAAACAAACTAAATAGTATACTACAGGAAATTTCATTCAAAGAAGAGTCTTACGAATCTTCCCTTGAGAGAATAGAGAATAATAAAGAAGAACTCGAAGGCGCAACTTCAAATCTTAACGAGTTGGTTAAGAAGAGTACCGCAAGTGACGATGAGTTAGTTAGCATGTACGAAGAGAAAGAGTCTTTAGAGAATGGTGTAAATGAAGCAGAAAAAGAATACTACGAGGCAAGAGGCACAATTGACGAAGAAGAAAAAAATCTAAGAGAAACACAGCGTACGAGAGAAGGTATTGACAATGCTTTAATGGAATGGCAGAATAAACTTAATGATGCCAAAATGGGATTAAACTCAGTAAAAGATCGCTTATCTGTTGAGTTTAATATCAACTTAGAGCAAATCAATGATGATGACGTCTCGGATTATAAGAAATTCTCGCTCGATGAATTAAGAGTCAAAGTAGATAAGTATAGAAACCGAATTGATAATATGGGTCCGATCAACCCGATGGCCATGGAGGCTTTTGAAGAAATTCAGGAAAGACATACTTTCATTATTGGTCAAAAGGAGGATTTATTAAGTGCTAAAGAATCCTTACTGACCACAATCAGTGAGATCGACGAAG
>CAZWLS010000233.1:0-6878 GCA_964634415.1 uncultured Roseivirgaceae bacterium
CTTGCAATTGCTTCCACTGAAAGTCCTGCTTCTCCGAGTGTTGCAAATCGACGATATCCCGCGTCTATCCAAATTTGGCGTTTGTCACCTTTCATGCAAGGGTGTTAACAGTAAGTTTAAAAATCATTATAATAATAAGGATGACTTTTCGTAAAATCAATGCCAATTAAACCTTTAAAAACAAATTCAGTCTAAGGATATATGAAACTTACCCAAAAGCAGGTTCAACATCTTTTACTTCGATCAGGATTTGGTTCTGATTTAAAAACTGTAAATGACTATATCGGTCTGACACCAGAACAAGTTTTTGAAACAGTACTTAAGAAAAGCGAAGTGAGCACAGAAATTAAGACAGATATGCCAAAGGTTGATCTTATGAAGATAAAAGGTATGTCTGCTAAGCAAAGGAAAGCACTTAAAGAGAAAGCGAGGGAGGCTTTGATTGAACTGAATACTAGGTGGATTAAGGAGATGGTTAGTTCTGATGGTCAACTTCGTGAGAAAATGGCCTTCTTCTGGCATGATCATTTTGCATGTACCTCTAGCAATCCGTTATTTCTACAATCCTATCTAAGCATACTCAGAAGCAATGCTATCGGCAATTTTGGTATGCTTTTGAAAGAGATCTCCAAAACGCCTGCCATGTTGCAGTATTTAAATAATCAGCAAAATAAAAAGACATCACCAAATGAGAATTTTGCAAGAGAGGTGATGGAATTGTTTACACTTGGTAGAGATAATGGATATACTGAAAAGGACATTTCAGAAGCTGCAAGAGCATTTACAGGTTGGGGTTTCAATAAGGATGGGAATTTCGTTTTTAGAAAATTCTTTCATGATTTTGGTGAAAAATCCGTTTTAGGACGATCTGATAACCTTGACGGGGATGATGTTATTGATATACTTCTAAGTCAGAAACAGACAGCAAAATATATTAGCGAAAAATGGGTGAGGTTTTTTGTGAACTATGAAGGAAATCAAGAATTAGAGCGTAGAGTTGCTGATGAATTATTTAGAACCAACTATGACATTAGTTCTGCGCTAAAAGTACTTTTTACTTCAAGCGAATTTTACGATTCTAAAAATCTAGCTAGAAGGATCAAGAGCCCAATTGAACTGCTAGTGGGTATGCAGCGCCAATTACACCTTGAGATCACCAATGATGAAAGCCTTATTTATTTGCAGCGTACCCTCGGTCAGATGCTTTTTAAGCCTCCAAATGTTGCGGGTTGGAATGATGGGAAAGATTGGGTAGATAGTGCCACTTTGATGTTTAGAGTGAATCTGCCACAACTTGTTTTTAGATCAGGGCTCATTGATGCTGATGCAGTCTCATATGACGATAATGATGCTTTCAATCTTAGGGGAAAACTAAAGAAGTTAGAAACAGCTCTTGATACTGCTGCAATGAATGAAAGCTTTTCCAATCTGTCATTTAAGGACTTGTCCCAATTTATCATTCAACCAAAATTTGAGAGTGAAACATCTAATGAGGGTTTTATCGATCAAATAATATTTCTGACATCCAAACCAGAATATCAATTATGCTAAATCAAAATATATCAAGAAGGAGATTTCTTAAACAGTCTGCTGTCGTTACCGCCGGATCATTTCTGTTACCTTCGTTTTTAAAAGCTAATTCACTTTCATCAAATAGTGGTAAAAGACTGGTAGTCATTCAGTTATCTGGTGGAAATGATGGGCTTAATACAATCATACCTTATCGAAATGAAATACTTGAATCAGTTCGTCCTGGCTTATTTCTAGGCAAAGAGAAGGTCTTGCAATTAAATGACGAGATAGGGGTGAATCCGGCAATGGAGGGATTAAATAAGATTTACGATCAGGGTGATGTATGTATTCTTAATTCAGTGGGGTATCCAAATCCCAATCGGTCGCATTTTAGAAGTATGGACATATGGCATACGGCAAGCGATTCAGACGAGTACATCTCTAGTGGATGGCTTGGAAGGTATTTGGATAATGAATGCTCCGATGAGGATAATATCACAGGTATTGAAATGGGAAATATTTTGAGTATGTCTATGAAGGGCGAAAAAAGAAAGGGAGTTCCCTTAACTAATATCAATCAATTCTATAATTCATCACGAATGATCAATGCTTCCGAAACTAATGATCATGCCAATGAAATGATAGATTTCTTATACAAGTCTCAAGCGGATATTAAGAGTAGTGCTAGATACTTGTATGAAAAGAATAAAATCTATAAGACTATTAAAACATATCCGAATAATTCCTTTGGCAAGGAGTTAAAAGAAGTAGCGGAAATGATTATTTCTGGTGTTGAATCACCTATTTACTATGTAAGTCTAAGTGGGTTTGATACACATAATAACCAAAGAGGTAGGCAAGACCGCCTTTTGAAAATCTACAGTGAAGCTTTATCAGTATTTGCTGAGGATTTAAAACAAAATGACAGGTGGAATGATACTTTGGTGATGACTTTTTCTGAGTTTGGGAGAAGGGTCAAACAAAATGCAAGCAATGGTACAGATCATGGCAAAGCAAACAATTTACTTCTTATGGGAGGTACTCTGAAGAAGAATGGATTTTATAACGAAATGCCAGATCTTTCGAATTTAGATGATGGTGACTTGTCTCATTCTATTGATTTTAGGAGTGTTTATGCAACCATAATTGATCGTTGGCTTGAATCTGACTCAAATAGCATTCTAGGGCGTTCGTTTTCAAGCCTACAGTTCATTTAGAAGATTTTGCATATCGGGTTAATGATTGTTAATCACTGATTTCAGACAACCATGTGGTCTAGTATTGCATTCATCTTAAAAATATTTAGATGAAGCGATCTCTGTCAATCCTATTGTTTTTCTCCTCAAGTATAATTTTTGGACAATCGTTCATCATTGAAGGAGTAGTTACATCTTACGAAACTGGTGAGCCACTTCCTTTTGCCACACTTTCATTGGACGGAGGCACCAGAGGCACTATTGGCAATTCAAGCGGGGCTTTTCGTTTGGTGTTGAAAGATGTTGATCGTCAGGATAGCTTGCGAATTTCATATGTAGGCTATTTCAGTCAAACAATTAAACTAGAAGACATTACCGAAAGACTGGATGTCAGACTTAAAGTAAAAGAAGAGTCATTAAAGGAGGTAGTAGTAACAAGCCTAACGGCAAAAATGGTCCTTCAAAATGCTTTGGAAAGAATAGATGAAAACTACTATCAGGAAGCATTTAACAGCCGCGGATTTTACCGGCTTACTTCAAGAAAAAATGGAAAGTATGTACACCTCTCTGAGGCAGTATTCGATTTGTATAGATCTAAAGTTCCCAAAGAAATTGATCTTCTCAGACTGGACAAAATGAGGGCCATAACAGATGAAAGGGAAGCAAGAGGAGTGGATTTAGGGATTACTCCTAAAGGTGTCTTTGCGGTAGATGAGGTCAATAGTAAGGGGTTCTTAAAGTCGTTTAGCAAAAAGAAATTCTTAGAACAGCATTCTTTTGTACTTGAAGGAGAATTCAAGTATGATGGAGTAGATGTTTACCTCATTTCATTTGATCAGTTAGATGGGGTCAAAGAACTTGGAATTAAAGGTCAGTTTTATATTCGTAAAGATGATTTTGCATTTCTTGAATTAGACTATGGAATTAGCCCTAAGAGCGTCCAATACTTTAAATTCAATGTAGCCTATCAAGCCTTAATGGCCATTTTTGGTATTGATATAAAATTGATAAGTGAGAATTCGAATGTTCGCTATGCAAAAGTTGGTGAAAAGTATTACCTCAAGGATTCTCGATATGATACAGATCTTAGATTTAGAAGCAAACGTTCGCATTACAATTTTATATTAAATACACGTGTAGATCATTTAGTCACTGAACTCAATCTGGATGATCCAGTCCTTATATCTAAGGAAGAAGCATTGCCAAAAGGCCAGCTGATTGAATTTCAAAATCTTGCATACGACTCAACCTTTTGGAATGACTATACCATTGTGCTACCCGATTCTGATTTCTCAGAAATTTCAAGTGTTATTGTTGAGAATAATGCAGCTAATGATACTAAGAAGGAGGTCAAAAAGAAGCTTAAAAAGTACCCCAAAGATCCTTCAGCTCGCATTGACTCTATTCTGACTTTTTACTATGACAAAGGACTGTTTCATGGAAATGCACTTGTGTCGTATAATGATAATGTCTTGTTGACTAAGTCTTATCCATATCAAAATCAGGATATAAATACTGATAGTAAGTTTAGGATAGGTTCCGTCAGTAAAACTTTTACCTCAATGCTCATCTTGCTTCTTGAAAAAGAGGGGAAGCTTAAAGTATCTGATCCTATCTCTAAATATTTGCCAGGGTATATACACGGTGATGTTACCATAGAGCAGTTACTTACACACCAATCCGGTATTCCTAACTATTTGTCTAAGAATGAATATCTCGTAGATGTTTTCAAAGAAAGCTTCACGAGTGAACAAATGGTAAATCGGTTTTGCAGCGATTCATTGCAATTCAATCCAGGAGCGGAATTTAAATACTCGAATTCAGGATATGTCATCCTTGCAAGGATAGCTGAATTGGTTGGTGAAGCATCGTTCGGAGAACTTTTGAAGAAGATGATTTTCGAACCTTTGAATATGACGAGTACGTACTTTGGTTCAGAGGGAGAGCCAACAATAGAAGGATACTATTATGGACAACCAGAGACTCCTTATTACCAAGAAAATGTCATTGGGGCAGGCGGAATTGTTTCAACTTCTGGTGATCTTTTGAAATGGAGTAAAGCCCTAACAACCAACTCACTGTTTGATGAGGAACTAGTTGGAAATGCTCAAGCAGAGAGAGTAGAATATAAGGATTGGGAAGCAAGCTACGGTTATGGATGGATGATTGACAGGTACTTATTCAAAACATCTAAAAAGCATAAGATCGTTTATCATCCAGGAACAGACTTTGCCTTTTACAGCATGTTTTTAACTCAGCCAGACGAAGACTTAACTATTGTATTACTCTGCAATAGTGGAGACTTTCCACGATTTGAAATAGCTGATTTAATTCTACAAGTTCTGAATTAAATAGTTTGTTGATACTTACAAGTTTGAATTAGGGTTAACTAATTATTAAGCTTCTAAATAGCAACGATTACTATTATGTGATTACTATTTTTGAGTGTTTATGCGATCACTCAAAACTGTATTACTCCTTTGCTTACCTCTATTGTGCGTTAGTCAGAACTATACAACGGATGATATTCAGCTTGTAAGTGAATTGGATAGGCTTTTTAAGGAGAATCACATTGAATATGATTCTACTATCTCAAAACTTGACGATAGGTTCGCTAAACAGCTATTGTTGGAGTTAGATCCAGATTCAAGATTTTTCATTCAAGATGATGTTCTTAAAATTCAAGATGAGCTAGCAAATTTTTCCCTCAATCAACACTATACAAGAGATCGATTAGGCAATTTAAGGCAGTTGTTTCAAGCTAGTCTGGAGAATACTAAATCGCTATTAAATACGATTAATAATGTTGATTTCTTTGCCGATGACTCTGTGTATTTGGGAACACAATTTGATTCAGTTGGATTCGCAAAGAATAGCGAAGAACTAAGGAGGAGGTGGATCAGGTATTATAAGTTTAATATTTTGCTTAAAAGTGAGGAAGATTCACTTCTAGCTGAAAGAACTGGAACGGAGATTAATGTTGATTTAAATCAAAGAGTCCAGACCCATGTTGAGTCGAGCTTATGTTACATTGAGCAATTAGGTGAGGAGCAATCACTTTCAAATTACGTTTATAAGGCATATCTAAATGCTTATTGCAATAGCTTCGATCCGCACTCTAGTGTTTATCTCAATCAAGAAGAGAAGCTTTTCCAAAGCAGTCTTTCATCGGAATCTTATGGTACTGGCATTATTGTAGGAAAAGATGGTAATCAGCTTTTTATCACAGAGATTATTCCATTTAGTAATGCTAGTTACAATGAAGATATAAGTGTTGGTGATGAAATTGCTAAGATTTGGATTGGTGATGATTTAGTGACGCCTATATGCATTTCTGACGAAATCTTGACTGAGTTTTTCTATGGGGATAGAAATACAACTATTGTAATAGAGGTGAAATCTAAGGATGATTACAAATACAGGATAGTTAAGCTTAGAAAAGGAGTCGTAAATAATTCGGTGAACCATACCTATTCGTATTTGCTCAATAATGAGAATGTCAAAGTTGGATACGTTCAATTTCCAAGCTTCTACGCTCGATATACACAGAATGGAAGGAGTGCTTCAGAAGATTTGGCTTTGATCTTGCTAGCGTTCAAAAAGCAAAATATTGATGGTGTTATCTTGGATATAAGAAACAATGGAGGAGGTTCAACAGTGGAAGCTGCTGATGTATTGGGCTATTTTATTGATTATGGACCTTTATTTACGATTGTGGATGATGAAACACCTGAAGGACGCTTGATTAAAGATACTAAGCGTGGTAAGGTTATCGATACAAACCTGATAATTCTGGTTGACGCATTATCTGCTTCTGCTTCTGAACTAGTTGCAGCTACTATGCAGAAATATCCAAACACCTTGATTGTTGGTGCTCAAACATTTGGTAAAGCAACTGGTCAGATTGTTTTACCATTAAAAACGAAGTATGCGAAAGAATATCAAGGTTCAGTAGCAATAACACATATCAAATCCTATCGATTTGATGGCACCAATTACCAGGGTGAAGGTGTGGTGCCTGATATCTTATTACCATCCATTTTGACTAAAAAAATAGTAGGAGAGAATAATTATGATTATATCCTCAATTTCGACAAAAAAAGAAGTTTTAGACAAGTGAAATTTAGAGATGAGCCGATTGATACGCTAAGATTTTTATCAAAAGAAAGA
>CAZWLS010000234.1:0-5678 GCA_964634415.1 uncultured Roseivirgaceae bacterium
CCATGTCTCTTGATTGACCCTGCATTCCTCCACTTGGTTGGTGTATCATTACTCTTGCATGTGGAAGTGCTGATCTTTTTCCTGGTGCACCACCTGATAATAACACCGCACCCATTGACGCTGCCATTCCGGTACAAATAGTAGCAACATCTGGATTTACGTACTGCATAGTGTCGTACATTCCAAGTCCTGCATAAACTGAACCCCCAGGGCTATTTACATATAGCAGTATATCTTTTTTAGAATCAACAGATTCAAGGAATAACAGTTGCGCAGTTATAATGTTTGCAATGTTTTCCTCTACCTGCATTCCGAGAAATATGATTCGATCCATTATAAGTCGAGAAAACACATCAATCTCTCTGAAATTTGTTGGTCTTTCTTCGATTACTGCTCGTGTCATGTTTTCAACATGCTGAACGTAACTGTCGACGGTTGAACCGCTTATATTTTGCCCTTTAACGGCGAATTTTCTGAATTCCTCAGTATTTATCATTTCAATAAGTTAAAGTATAAGGTGTAAAAATAAAAAAGTCCTAGTTACAGGACTCTTTCAAAACTTAAAATGATATCATTTGGTTCAAAATCACAGTTTTCTAAATTCATCAAGAGATACTGTCTTCTCTTTAACTGTCACTTCATTTTTCACATGTTCAAGTACTTTGTTAGACTGTACTTGATTGAAAACCTTCATGTAATTCTCACCATTTTCACCTTGCAGGTAATTATCAGCGAATGTATCTAACTGATCATCCATCTGATTTCCCATTCCAGAACCAGCAAATTGCTTCTTTATTAATTCTTTCGCCTCGTTTGTAACGTCTTCGTGCTCAACCTTTATTTCTTGGCTCTTAACTATTTGATTTCGAATCAATGACCACTTTAACTCTTTAGAGTACGCTTCATATTCCAACTCCATAAGTTCAGGAGTGATATTCTCATTGGTTCGAATCAACCATTTCTTTAAGAATTCGTCAGGTAAGCTGATTTTGGCAGATTCTGTTAGTTTTTCTCTTACTTGATGATCGAAAAATTTATCTGATTCAGCGGTATAATTCTGACTTACAATTTCTTTCACCCGATCACGGAATCCTGCCTCATCCTTTATCGTATCCTTGCCAAAGGTCTTATCGAATAGTTCTTGATTAACTGGAGCAAGTTTATGATGACTAATTGCCTTGAGCGTAAACGACAGCTTCTTCAACTTCTTGAATTCCTCGTCATTTAATCTCAATTGATTTTTAAGCGCGTTTTCATGTTTAAAGCTTTTCTTAGGATCTATCTCCACTTCGGCGCCATTCTTGATGCCTACCATTTTCTTTAATGCACTTTTTTCTAAATCTCTGAGATCTATGCTTATTTCTTGATCCAGCTCGCCGTCTTTTGATTTAACCTGTCCGTAAAGGGTGTCTTTTTCAGACGATACTTCAGGGTTCTCCATCTCACCAAATTGACGCTGTAAGTTTTCAATGGTTTCATCGATCACTTTATCATCTACATTAATAAAGTATTTGTCCAACTTCACCTTCTTATCAACTTTCACCTCAAAATCATCAGCAAATCCTATCTCATACTGAAATTCAAAAGATTCTTGATTCTCCCAATCAAATTCCTGGTCAGTTTCTACCGGAAGCGGTTCGCCAAGAAATTGTGTTTCTCCTTCTCTTAAGTAAGCGTTTAACTTTTCAGATACCAACTTGTTGATTTCATCAACTATTAGTGCATTGCCGTACATCTTTTTGATCATGCCAGTAGGTACTTTACCTTGACGAAATCCTTTAATGTTAGCAGTCTTGCTGTACTCTTTGATTTTTTGATCTACACCAGGTTGAAAATCAGATCTGTTTACGCTAATTTTAATTACACCTTGTGTTTTTTCTGTTTTGTCAAAAGTTATATCCAACGTACTATTGTTTGGTGTTTATAAAATAAAAACCCTCTTACTCGTCCCGTTTATCGGGTCTCGGAAAGAGGGTTGTTTTTCAGTGCGGATGGAGGGACTCGAACCCCCATGCCTCGCGGCGCTAGATCCTAAGTCTAGTGCGTCTACCAATTTCGCCACATCCGCAGTTTTCGTTGCCAGAACTTTTTCTTGCTCTGAAAATCGGATTGCAAAAGTAGGTAATATTTTTGATTCAACAAGGGATTAATTTTGTAAAATTATTATGGTCGTAGAGGAAGATTTAGAATCAGAAAAAAAAGAGATAATAAGACGCTATAGGCGACTGCTTAGAAAAGCCAAACCTATTCTTAAGGAAGGCGATGCTAAACTTATTAAAAAAGCCTTTTACACATCCATGGAAGCTCATAGTGGAATGCGTAGAAGATCTGGAGAGCCTTATATTTTTCATCCACTGGAGGTAGCGGAGATCTGTATTTCAGAGATAGGTCTTGGAACAACCTCTATAATAGCAGCACTTCTACATGATGTTGTTGAAGATACCGATTATGAATTGGAGGATATAGAAAGGCTATTTGGGAAAAAGGTGGCAGTCATCATTGATGGACTGACTAAAATTTCCGGAGTATTTGATCAGGGGAGTTCTCAACAAGCGGAAAATTTCAGAAAAATGCTGCTCACTCTGTCTGATGATGTAAGGGTGATACTTATAAAGCTTGCTGATCGTCTCCATAATATGAGAACCTTGGAAAGTATGCCGAGGAATAAGCAGTTGAAAATTGCGAATGAAACCATTTACTTATATGCACCACTCGCACATAGGCTAGGGCTTTATGCTTTTAAGTCCGAGTTGGAGGATTTATACCTTAAATACTCAGAGCCCGAAGTATACAACGACATTTCTGGTAAAATCAATGAGACTAAGGATTCCAGAAATAAATTCATTAGAAATTTTATTCGTCCAATAAAGGATAAACTCAATTCTCTCAATGTTGATTATGAAATAAAGGGAAGACCCAAATCCATTCATTCCATATGGAATAAGATGAAAAAGCAGAACGTACCTTTTAGTGAGGTGTACGATCTCTTTGCAATCAGAATTATTCTAAACGTTCCATACAAAGATGAAAAAGCACTTTGTTGGCAGGTTTATTCTTTAGTAACAGACTATTATCAACCAAACCCGGATAGATTAAGAGATTGGATCAGTATTCCAAAGGCAAATGGATATGAATCTCTTCATACTACTGTGATGAGTGATAAAGGACAATGGGTAGAAGTCCAGGTTAGGACGACAAGAATGGATGAAATCGCAGAAAAAGGCTATGCGGCTCATTGGAAATATAAAGATGGTAAATCTTCTGACGAGACTGGTTTGGAAATGTGGATTACCAAAGTTCGTGAGATCCTAGAGCAGAATAACGCCAATGCGATTGAATTTGTAGATGACTTTAGATCGAATTTATATAGCGACGAGGTTTTTGTTTTCACACCTAAAGGAGATTTAAAAACTTTACCTCAGGGTGCAACAGCTCTTGATTTTGCATTCGATATTCATACAGAAATTGGAGAGCATTGCCTTGGAGCTAAAGTAAATCAGAAGTTAGTTCCATTAAACTTTGAGTTGAAAAACGGCGATCAAGTAGAGATCCTAACTTCAAGTAAGCAAAAACCTAATGAAAGTTGGCTTCAATATGTTGTAAGCTCTAAAGCCAAATCCAAAATAAAAGATGCGCTCAAGGAGGAGCGTAAAGTATTTATAGATGAGGGGCGAGAGATTGTAAAGCGTAAACTGAAACAACTGAAAATCGATTATCAACAAACTGTTCTTGAAGAAATCGCTCACTACTTTAATGTAAAAACACCATCAGATCTTCTTTATCTTGTTGGTGTTGGGAAAATTGACCACTCATTAATAAAGTCATTTGTAAAGTCAGAAAGCAAAATCTCAAAAGCAGAACCATCTGTTCAGGGTGCCAAGGATGTAGAAGAAAAGCTAAGTAGGGTTCGCAAGACGGATAGTGATTTATTGTTGCTTGGAGAGGATCTTGATATTATAGATTACAAATTCGCTAAATGTTGCAATCCGATAGCCGGAGATGACGTATTTGGATTCGTTACAGTTAGTGATGGCATTAAAATCCACAGAACGACATGCCCCAATGCTGCAGAGCTCCTCTCTAACTATGGCTATCGAATCATTAAAGCTAAATGGGCATCCTCAAGAAAGCACTCCTTTGAAGCTACACTATCTATAATAGGAACAGATCGCTTAGGCTTGGTTAGTGATGTATCTAATATTATATCTGAAGAATTGAAAGTAAACATGCGATCACTTTCAATAAATACAGAAGGTGGAATTTTTGAAGGTAATATTCGCTTATATGTTGAGGACACTTCACATCTCGATACTTTAGTTAAGAAGTTGGAGAAAGTAAATGGTGTAGTAAAGGTTAGCAGATCCAATTGATCCCAACCTTTAAACAATACCTTAAATTATATTTGCACTATGCAGGGACAGAATATCATGGATGAGGTAAAGAAAATATTTCAAGCTCATCTTGAGAATAAGAATTTACGTAAGACACCAGAACGATTTGCAATACTCGAAGAGATTTATGACCGAGAAGGGCACTTTGATGTTGAATCCTTATATGTAAGTATGAAGGATAAGAATTATCGAGTAAGTAGAGCTACTGTATATAATACATTAGATCTATTGGTAGATTGTGATTTGGTGACTAAACATCAGTTTGGTAAAAATTTAGCTCAATTCGAGAGAGCATATGGATTTCGTCAGCACGATCACCTAATTTGCACGGATTGTAATAAAGTACACGAATTTTGTGATCCACGGATTCAAAACATCCAAACTACCGTTGGTCAACTTTTACAATTCAAAGTGATGCATCACTCGTTGATTCTTTATGCAAGCTGTCAAAAAGAAAATTGCCAAAATAAAATAGCATCTTAAGTTTAATGAAGTATACTCAGGAGATAAACAATAATATTCTCAAGCTAAATTTTGAAGGAGACCTAATAGGAGAAAATAATGGGCCAGAAGTAGTCGAACTAGCAAATGATGCTATAGCGACTGGGGTTACTCATTGTTTATTAAATATTGGTGAAGTTCGATACATAAATAGTAGTGGTATTGGTGTATTAATAACGCTATTAACCAAATTCAGAAATAAGAACGGAGATCTTTATGTTATAAAGCCATCTGACCATGTCAATAAACTCCTTATTATGACAAAACTCCAAGCAATATTTAATATTGTGGAATCAGAAGAAGAAGCACTCCAAAAAATCAAATAATATAAATGTCAAAAGTAGATGTACTCTTAGGTCTTCAGTGGGGAGACGAGGGTAAGGGGAAAGTAGTTGATTTTCTTGCGCCAAAATATGATATAGTTGCTCGCTTCCAGGGTGGGCCAAATGCAGGGCATACTTTAGAGTTTGATGGTAAAAAGCATGTGCTTCACCAAATCCCATCGGGAATCTTTCATCCAGGCATATTAAATATTATTGGAAATGGAGTGGTACTTGACCCAATTGTATTTGAAAGAGAAATTAATGACTTAGAGCCTTTTGGGGTTGATGCTACTAAGACTTTGGTGATTTCAAACAAAGCACAACTAATACTTCCAACGCATAAGCTTATAGATAAGGCGCTAGAATTGTCTAAAGGGGAAGAAAAAATTGGATCAACCTTAAGAGGAATAGGGCCAACCTATCAGGATAAGATTGGTAGACACGGTCTGCGTGTTGGAGATAT
>CAZWLS010000234.1:5688-6813 GCA_964634415.1 uncultured Roseivirgaceae bacterium
AAAGACTTTGATAGTAAGTACGCCAAGTTGAAAGAGCAGCATCTTTCTTTACTTTCAACATTGGAACTAGATGATGATTTTCAGGAACAGGAGGCCGCCTTCTTCAAAAGCCTCGATGTAATGCGGAAGTTTCCGATAAAAAGTACAGAGTACCTTATTAATGAATCGCTAAAAGAAGGTAAGAAGGTATTGGCTGAAGGAGCACAAGGAACGTTATTAGATATCGATTTTGGTAGTTACCCATTTGTAACGAGTTCTAATACTACAACTGCAGGAGCCTGTACAGGTTTAGGGATAGCTCCTAATCAAATAAATGAAGTGTTTGGGATATTTAAAGCATACTGTACAAGAGTTGGGAGTGGGCCGTTCCCCACAGAGCTCTTCAACGAAGAGGGAGAGGAGCTGAGAAAACTCGGAAATGAATTCGGAGCAACAACAGGTCGTCCACGCAGATGTGGTTGGTTAGATATCCCTGCATTGAATTATGCATGTATGCTGAATGGAGTAACACAGCTTTTCATGATGAAGGCTGATGTCCTTTCCGGAATAGAACCAGTCAAAATTTGTAATGCGTATAAATCTGAAACTGGTGTTACGAAAGAGTTTCCCTATGCATATACTGATTCCCATTCTCCTATATTGGATGAGAAACCAGGTTGGAAGCTAGATGGCATTCCAGAATATGATAGATTACCTGAAAATCTACACTCCTTTGTTAACTCAATAGAAGAATCTGTAGACGTTCCAATAACGCTAATTTCCTTAGGCCCAGACCGTAAGGAAACGGTCATGAAAAAAAGTTAGAAAAAAGTAATTTTCGACTTTGCCGAATCGATCCTTTAGTTATCTTTGCATCCCGCTTCGGAAAAAAGATTCCATATGAGGCATGTTTAATGATTGTTGAAAATTTTATTAAATAAATTTCCAACATCTCTTGCGAGAAAAACTATTATAGTTCTATCTTCGCGTCCCCGTTCGAAATAAAGATTTCAACGGTCCGAAAACTTCGGAAAAGCTTCCTGAAAAAAATTCAAAAATTTTTTAAAATATTTTTTTGAATTCCTTGCTTGGATAAAAAAGATATACTTATCTTTGCATCCGCTTTCGCAGGGAGGCAAGACACAG
>CAZWLS010000235.1:0-6781 GCA_964634415.1 uncultured Roseivirgaceae bacterium
TGCTTTCTAATATGGCTTCTTCTCTTATCATGCATAAGAGAATCAATACTACTGTCGCTAAAGCGAAAGCTTTGAAAAAGTATATTGAGCCTATTCTTACTAAGTCTAAGACAGATGATACGAATTCTAGAAGAGTAGTTTTCTCTTACCTTCAGGATAAAGAGTCTGTTACAGAGTTGTTCAATACTGTAGCTGAAAAGATTGCCAGTAGACCTGGTGGATATACTCGAATCATCAAAACTGGAGCAAGACTTGGTGATAACGCAGAAATGTGCATGATGGAACTTGTAGACTTCACTGAGCTATTACTAGGAGATGAAGCTGCTGGTAAGGCTAAAACTAGAAGATCAAGAAGAGGTGGAGGAAGTAAAGCAAAAGCTGAGACTCCTAAAGCTGAAGCGGCTGAAGAAGTAGTAGAGGAAGCAAAAGCAGAAGAAGTGGTTGAGGCAGAAGTTGTGGAAGAAACTGCAGCTGCTGAAGAAGCACCAGAAGTTAAAGCTGAGGATGCTGAAGAAAAATCAGAAGATCAGGATTCTGAAGAAGAAAGCAAGAAGTAAGACAATTTAACGACTTAGTCGTCGAAAAATATGAAGGGATTGAGCATTAGCTTAATCCCTTTTTTTATTTTACTTAAAAATTACAAAATGCGTTTTTTTACAATTATTGGAGTTTCCCTTTTATTAGTCACTGGATGCTCTAGAAGTTCAGCACCCGACAATTCAAAATCAATAGTGGATAATCCTGATTCAGCCTATGCAAACGACTATAAGCCGAATCCTGATGAAGTAGTAATATCTGCTAGACTGATTTCCTTTAGTGACAACATTGCTAAAGTTGAAGTAATAAAACAATTAGCAACAGGGTTTGGAGCAAAAATGGTAATAAGTCCTGGTGATGAACTGTCATTATCAACAAGTTCTAAACCTTCAGATAATTTTATTTGCGCATTTGAAGTTGCCGATGTTCCAGGCGACGATAAGACCTACCGAATTACAAGATTTTTAAAGTAAGAATATGAGAAGAATAATCACACTATTCCTGATTCTTGGTGTTGCCAATGCTATGGCGCAAGTTCAGAATCAAAAAGACGACCCACAAGCAAGATTGGAATTTGAGTTTATGAGGACCAAGAATCCAATTACTAATCGGATTCCTGATGGAATTAGAATTAAAGAACAACTGCTGATGGATAGGAAACAAAGTGAGCTTTTGTCTAGTAGAAGAGTGTCTGCATCAGCAACTGTTTGGGAAAACAGAGGACCTTATAATGTTGGTGGCAGAACAAGGGCATTAGCTGTTGATGTCACAGATGCTACTGAGAATACCATACTTGCAGGTGGAGTTTCGGGAGGAGTTTGGAGAACCACAGATGGTGGAGCCACCTGGTCAAAAATGACTTCTTCTATTGACTTGCAAAGCATTACATGTATTGCACAGGATACTAGGGCAGGACAAGAAAGTACGTGGTACTATGGTACTGGTGAATTAAGCGGTAACTCTGCTAGTGATGCATCATTTACCGCATTTTATAGAGGGGACGGAATTTTCAAATCTACAGATGGTGGCCTGACTTGGAATTTGCTTGAAAGTACTTCTACTAATATTCCACAAGTGAATGATAATGGATTTAATTACAACCATGAAATAGTCGTTAATCCTACCAACGGCGATATCATAGTCGCAAACCGTAGCGGCATATGGCAGTCAACTAATGGCGGAGATTCTTGGACGCAAGTTTTGGTATTGTCGTCATCAACATGGACAGATGTTGCTGTTTCGTCGACGGGTATTTTATACGCGTATGTATCGGGGCAAGGTATTTATCAATCAACAACAGGAGGTGGTTCGAGTTCCTGGTCACTTATTAGTGATGTTGGGATGCCTTTTGAACTTGGAGATCGATATGAACTAGCTATTGCACCTTCTGATGAGGATATTGTATATGCGCTTGGTGAAGATACAGAGAATAGCACGCATGCATTATGGGTGTTTGATGACGGGACAGATATGTGGGTAGATCGTTCTGCTAATATTCCATTAATTGGTGGACAAACGGGAGATTTTAATTCTCAGGGCGGATACGATTTACTCATCAAAGTAAAAAATGACGATCCTGATTTTGTGGTGATCGGAGGTAGAAATCTCTGGGTGTCCACTAATGGATTTTCAACAGTAAATGATGAACAGACTGATAATGTTAATTGGGTTGGTGGATATACCGCAGCGAATACTTCTTTCGCACTTTATGACAATCACCATCCCGACCAGCATTCATTTATTTTCTTGGATGGCGACAGGGCTTATTCAGGAAACGATGGAGGAGTTCAATTGACTTCTGACATAACTGCTGCTACTGTGGCATGGACCCCATTAAACAATGGTTATTTAACAGCACAGATTTACGCTGTTTCGGCAGGTCCAGAAGACCAATTATTGATTGGCTTGCAAGATAACGGCACATGGTTTGCTGATAATTCAATTACTTCAACCGACGCATGGGACGACGCTTGGGGAGGTGACGGTGCTTATAGTGCAGTAAATACAGATGGAACTGTGAGATTTTTGTCCTCTCAGAATGCTAACGTGACTATTTGGAATTACTCAGATGCAAATGACCCTGCTGCATCATCAGCCTTCTTTTTTAAACCTGATGAAAACCTCTATTCTACTAGTTTATTTATAACACCATTCTATCTTGATCCAGAAGATAATAACCTCTTCTATCTTGGAGGTGAGACAGATTTATGGGTAAATACAGAGGCGGTTTCCACTGAAAATAGAAATGGAGCAAGTGAGGGGTGGAAATCTATCAGTACAGGTGTAGCTGGGGTTGTTAGTGAAATTGGCATTGGATCAGGTGAAGTTGTTTATGCAGGAACATCTTCTGGTAACCTTGTTAGAGTAACTAATGCAAGCGATGCGACTCCTACAGTAGAAAACGTGACAGGTTCTAATTTTCCTAGTGGATACATTTCAGGAGTAAGTGTTAATCCAAGTAATAATAACAGTGTGTTAGTAACATTTTCGAATTATGGAATCCCAAGTGTATTTTATACCAGTGATGGTGGGGTAAACTGGACGGATGTGAGTGGAAATCTAGAGGAAAATGCTGATGGATCGGGCAGTGGTACATCTGTAAGAGTTGGCAGAATCCATGGGAACGCTTTTAAATTTTACGTTGGAACAAGTACCGGGCTTTATTCAACGAAAACATTGGATGGTACCAGCACTGTATGGACTCGGGAGGATGAGAGCGGAATTGGTAATATAGTAGTTGAGCATATGCTTACTAGGGAAGATGGACTAGTTGTGGCGGCTACTCATGGTAATGGTGTTTACTCAGCAAATGTTGGATTCTTTGACGTCGACATGGGAATTCAAAGTATAGATGCTCCAGTCACTGGAGTATTCTCTGATACCGAAACGGATGTAGTAGTTACGGTTCAAAATAATGGTAATCTTGAAATCACAGATTTTTCAATCTCATTATATATCGACGATGCGTTGGTTGTTTCTGATGATGTAACAACAACGATTAGCAGTCTGGGAACCTATCAACATACATTTTCTCAGACTTACGATTTTTCAACTATTGGATCGTATTCCATTAGAGTAGAGGTTGATTTGGATGGTGATGAAGATCTTAGTCTGAATGTCTTATCAGCAGATGTTGTCAGCTTGGCTGTTCCTACGGATATTAGTTTGTCTAATAATACCATTGCGGAAGGCCTAGATACAGGAACTAGCATCGGAGAGTTTGAAGCAACCGATGAAGATGATGATACGCACTCGTTTAGATTAGTAGATGGAGATGGATCTGATAATAATGAAAGTTTCTCAGTTGCAGGAAATGAGCTGCTTTCCAAAGAAAGTTTTGATTTCGCCGACGGGTCTGTCTATACTATTCGCATTGAGACAGAAGACGATGATGGTAACACATTTACAAAATCTTTCCAGGTAAACATTTCTGATGTTTTAGCTGTAGATGAGTGGGAAAAGGCCGGAATAACGATATATCCTAATCCATCGAAAGGTAGAACGAGCATTGAAATGATAAATGACTATATAGGTGATGTTGAAGTAAGACTAGTAAGCTTAGATGGTAAAGAAGTGTTACTTGAGAGAACTTATCCTAAGAATCAAAAATCCACTCGTTCATTGCTTGATATATCCAATCTAAATTCTGGAGTTTATTATGTTACTTTCAATTTTGGTGGCAAAGAAATAACGAGTAAACTAATCAAGGAATAGAACTTGTTTTAAAGCTTTTTAAGAGGCCATCCCAGAAATGAAAAGGGATGGCTTTTTTTATTGGCAAATCCATAACTATTTTTGCTCCCCAGTATGAAATACCCTACCCGCAAAAAAGCCACACTTTTACTTGAAGACGGCACCACATTTACTGGACACTCCATAGGCAAAGAAGGTACCTCAGGAGGAGAAATTTGTTTCAATACCGGAATGACTGGATATCAGGAGATTTACACTGATCCATCATACTATGGTCAAATTATTGTTAATACAACTTCGCATATAGGGAATTATGGCGCGATGGAGCAAGAAGTCGAGAGCGATAACCCTACTATTAGAGGACTGGTTGTAAATGATTTCTCTCAGATTTACAGTCGAGATTTAGCAAATGAAAGCTTACAGGAATTTTTGGAAAGGAATAATACTGTAGGAATAGCAGGTGTTGACACACGAAAAATTGTAAGACATATACGAACCAAAGGAGCCATGAATGCAATCATTTCTTCAGAACTTGAAGGAGATGCATTGAAAGCCGAATTGGATAAGGTGCCGAGTATGGAGGCATTGGAGTTGTCAACAGTTGTTACTACTAAGGAGGCCTATGAACTTGGTGCTGATAATAAAGGATTTAAAGTAGCAGTACTCGATCTTGGAATTAAGAAATCTATTCTAAAAAATCTGGTAGATAGAGATTGTCACTGTAAAGTGTTTCCCGCTCAGACGTCTTTCGAGGAGATGGAGAAATGGAGTCCTGATGGATACTTTATCTCAAACGGTCCTGGTGATCCTTCTGTAATGGACTATGCTTCTGATACGGTAAGTGAAATTCTAGATAAGAATAAACCTACCTTCGGTATTTGCATGGGAAGTCAAATTTTGGCTAAAGCTGTAGGAATAGCTACTTATAAAATGCATCATGGCCATAGGGGGCTTAACCATCCAGTCAAAAATTTGAAGACTGGATATAGTGAAATTACATCCCAAAATCATGGTTTTGCCGTAGACATGAAGGCTTTAGAGCAGTCTGATAAGGCAGAACTTACCCACATTGATTTAAACCATGACACAGTTGAAGGTCTTCGCTTAAAAGATAAGCCAGCTTTCGCTGTTCAATATCACCCCGAGTCCTCTCCAGGACCAAATGATTCAACATACCTATTTGACGATTTTATTCAACTTATAAAAGAAAACAAATAATGAGCGTTATAGAGAGCGTTTTTGCCCGTCAGATCATGGATTCGAGGGGCAACCCTACTGTAGAAGTAGAAGTAATAACAGAGTCCGGAGATATTGGGCGTGCAGCTGTGCCATCAGGAGCTTCAACAGGCGAGCATGAGGCTGTTGAGCTACGTGATGGAGACAAGTCTAGGTACATGGGCAAAGGAGTACAAAAGGCTGTTGACAATGTAAACAATATTATTGCTCCTGAAATTGAAGGTCAGTTGGTTGTAGAACAAGCCTATATCGATCAATTGATGATTGATTTAGATGGCACACCTAATAAATCTAAGCTTGGAGCCAATGCAATTCTTGGTGTCTCACTAGCAGTTGCTAAAGCAGGAGCAGACTCTTGTCAGCTGCCATTGTATCGATATATTGGAGGGGTCAATGCGAAAGTATTGCCAGTTCCAATGATGAATATCATTAATGGCGGATCTCATTCTGATGCACCAATTGCTTTTCAAGAGTTTATGATTAGACCTGTAGGCGCACCAACTTTTACAGAGGCACTAAGAATGGGCGGTGAGATTTTTCACAATCTTAAAGCCATTATTCATGACAAAGGATTGAGCACGGCTGTTGGTGATGAAGGTGGGTTTGCACCAAATTTTGAAGGTGGAACTGAAGAAGCGTTGGAAAGTATTCTAGAAGCAATCAAGAAAGCTGGGTATAAAGCTGGTGATGATGTTACTATTGCTCTTGACTGTGCGTCTTCTGAATTTTTTGAGGATGGAGTTTATAACTACAGTAAGTTCGAAGGAGAGAATGGAGCGAAGAGAACTAGCGCTGAGCAAGCTGAATATCTTGCTAAGCTTGTTAACGATTATCCAATAGATAGTATTGAAGATGGGTGTGATGAAAATGATTGGGACGGCTGGAAAATGCTTACAGAAAAAGTTGGAGACAAGTGCCAGCTAGTTGGGGATGATTTACTAGTGACCAATGTGAAGTTTCTTGAAAAGGGAATTAAGGAAAATGCTGCCAACTCAATTTTGATTAAAGTGAATCAAATAGGTACACTTACTGAGACTCTTGATGCAATCGAGATGGCTCACAAAGCAGGATGGACAGCTGTAGTCTCTCATCGATCTGGTGAGACAGAAGATGCCACCATCGCTGACATTGCTGTGGCGACAAATGCAGGTCAAATCAAAACTGGTTCAATGAGTAGATCAGATAGAATGGCAAAATACAATCAACTTCTTCGAATAGAGGAGGAACTTGGTAGTAAAGGGTCTTATTTCAGAGTTAAATAAGTACCCTGATTAGTAAGGGCTCTTAAAATGAGGGGCCCTTTAATAATGAAAAG
>CAZWLS010000236.1:0-894 GCA_964634415.1 uncultured Roseivirgaceae bacterium
AGCAATCTATGAGATGGGGAATCAAAAGATTCACCAATGATGAGCTAAGACAAAAATTTGTAGATACTTCAAAGCCTCAAGCTGATCTATTGGGAATTACAATTCCAGACAAAGATTTGAAATGGAATGAAGAAAGAGGTCATTATGATTTCGGTAAGATCAATTGGGAGGAATTTTTCAATGTGATCAAAGGAAACGGACCGTGCAACAAGCAGCGAGTAGATGCTAGAAAAAAGGCATACGATGAAGGTGCTTGGGTACGAGAGGCCGCCGCCGCACATGCTGAGAAAAAAGCAAAGCGACAGGAAGCAGCATAAATTAACTACAACAACAAAAATCCAAACTCCATGAAAAATTGGCCTTTATGGGAAATCTTCATTCGAAGCAAAGCTGGTCTTAACCATAAGCATGTTGGCAGTCTGCACGCTGCTGATGAAGAGATGGCAATTCAAAATGCCAGAGATGTTTATACCAGAAGAAATGAAGGTGTAAGTATCTGGGTGGTGAAATCAGAATACATTACTGCTTCTGACCCTGACGATTCGGATCCACTTTATGAACCTGCGAAGGATAAAGTGTATAGACACCCAACTTTCTACGATTTACCCGACGAAGTGAAACACATGTAATTGATGAAAGACCAAAATCTTTACAACTACGTACTGCAACACGCAGACAACTGCCTGATTCTGGGACAGCGCTTAGGAGAATGGTGTGGTCATGGCCCTATCTTGGAGCAAGACATAGCTATGACAAACATAAGTCTTGACCTTATTGGCCAGGCTAGAATGTGGTATCAATACGCAGCCGAAATTCAAGACGAAGGAAAATCAGAGGATGATATAGCCTACTTACGAGATGCTTGGGGTTACCGCAATGTTTTGCTTCTCGAAC
>CAZWLS010000236.1:904-6733 GCA_964634415.1 uncultured Roseivirgaceae bacterium
AGCCAAATGGAGATTTTGCTAAAACCATCTTCAGACAATTTCTTTTTGATAGCTATAGCTGCTTTTTCTATGAAGCATTAATGCAAAGCTCTGATGAGCGATTGGCCGCTATCGCAGCAAAGTCACATAAAGAGGCGCTTTATCATATTAAATGGAGTAGCGACTGGGTTATAAGACTTGGGGATGGAACCCAGGAGAGTCGTAGCCGAATAACGTCAGCTATTGATGAGCTTTGGTCATATTCAGGTGAATTGACCAAGCCGAATGAGACCGAAACAGAAGCATTAAAAGCTGGATATGGCATTGACTTGAATGCTTTGAAAGAGCACCGAGATGCAAAAATTGCTGAGGTATTGACGGAGGCAACCTTAGATGTCCCAGAAAGCACCTATGCGCATGAAGGCGGAAAGGATGGCCGACATTCAGAACACCTCGGGTACATTCTTGCAGATCTTCAATTCCTTCAACGCACATATCCTGGACTTGAGTGGTAAATGAATCTTAACCAGGTTACCGTTCCATCTAGCGATGTTCCAACTTCTATTCCTTTTTATGAGAAATTAGGATTCAAATTGATCGTGCATACCCATGAAAAGTATGCCCGATTTGAATGTCCTGATGGAGATGCCACATTATCGTTGCATTATGCGAATAACATTTCAGAAGGAGCCAAACCAATCATATATTTTGAATGTGATGATTTGGATCAAAAGGTAGATGCCTTCATTGGGAAAGGAATTACAATTGCTGAGATGCCGAACGACAAACCATGGCTATGGAGAGAGGCTCATATCTATGATCCAGATGGAAATCATTTAATATTATTCAAAGCAGGTGATAATCGTAAAAATCCACCTTGGAGAAAAAAAGACTGATGCTCAATCTCATTTCAGAAAATTTTCAGTTACATGCCTCAAAGATTCCACTATTAAATGAAGGAATGTCTGCACAAGAGTTAGATCATCTTATCTATGTTGACAGCGGTCTTTCATGCGATACCTTCAACATCATTTATATAAACCATCCAGGATTAGAGAAAGAAGAGTTGAATGAGGTATTGGATCACTATAGATTGAATAATCTGGAATATTGCATTTGGATAAATCAAGAAAATCTAAGTCCGAATGTTCGCTCGATCTTTAATGACCTAGACATTGAGGAGCAAGCAAGCGAAGTTGGCATGGCTATCAACTTTGATAATTATCAATACGTTGAGAATATCCATCACTTAAATATCAGAAGTGTTGCTGATGAAGCGTCTTTAGCAACATATGCTCAAGTAATTGCTGAAAATTGGACTCCAGCAGATCAAAATGTCATTGATTTCTATCACCAGACTGCTAACAGGTATTTAGATCCAAACAATTCTATTAAACTGTTGATTTACTTTCATGAAGATCAACCAGTCTCATGCGTAGAATTGTTTCCTACAGACGAAGAGACCATAGGATTTTATGGATTTGCTACCTTAGAAGCCTATCGAGGAATGGGTATTGGAACCACATTACTCACTTTCGCATTAAATATGGCAAAGGAATTAGGATACAAAAATGGCATCCTACAAGGAACTGAAGACGGTTTGAATATTTATAAAAAATACGGATTTAAAGATTATACTACCTATTACGAATTTGTTTGATGGTATTAGATAGAGAACATATTCTTGAATTACTTCAAAATGTAACCGATCCTGAAATACCCGTTATTTCAGTGATGGACCTCGGCATTGTGCGAGATGTGATTGTTGAAGATAACTCTTTGGAAATAGTCATCACCCCTACTTACTCAGGTTGTCCTGCCATGCTTGAAATAGAAAAAGAAATCAATAATGCCTTAAAAACGGATGGTATCACAGAATTTAAAATCAGCACCGTTTTATCTCCAGCATGGACTACAGAGTGGATGACCGAAGAAGGCAAGCGAAAGCTTAAAGAGTATGGAATTGCTCCACCAAATCCAACCAATCCAGAGGATATTCAATGCCCGCAATGTGAATCAAAAAACACGCAACTTGTGAGTGAATTTGGCTCTACCGCCTGCAAGTCATTATTCAAGTGCAACGATTGCCTTGAGCCATTCGACTACTTCAAGTGTCACTGATTAGTGAATTAGTTTATAAGCAAATCAGTTTCTGCCTGCAGCCAAGAATTCTTAACTTCGCTAACAAATAACAACACATGTCTGAATCCCTACAACTAACCCAAAAAGGCAATCTAGGTGTCATTACTTTCAACCGCCCAGACGTCTTCAATAGCTTCAATAAAGAGCTTGCTTTAGCCGTTCAAAAAGCCTTGAATGAATACACTGAAAATTCTAGTATTCGAGCAATAATGCTTACAGGAAATGGTAAGGCATTTTGTGCTGGCCAAGATCTTCAAGAGGCCATTGCCGACAATGGACTTGAGATAGAACAGATCGTAGATGAGCATTATAATCCAATTATCAGACAGCTTAGAAGTATTGAAAAGCCAATTATTGCGGCTGTAAACGGGGTGGCCGCAGGAGCGGGTGCAAACATTGCTTTAGCTTGTGATGTGGTGGTGGCAACAGAATCTGCATCTTTCATCCAAGCCTTTAGCAAGATCGGATTAGTACCTGATAGTGGAGGAACGTTTACCTTGCCAAGGATCATTGGGTTTGGTAAAGCATCTGCGTTAATGATGTTAGGAGACAAGGTTTCTGCCACCGATGCGGAAAAAATGGGAATGATCTACAAAGTAGTAAGCGACGATACTTTTATCGAAGAAGCCGAAGCGGTAGCCCAAAAACTAGCAAGTATGCCAACAAAAGGCCTAGCATATACCAAGCATCTGTTAAATCAATCATTTGTATCAAACCTTGATCAACAACTAGAGCTTGAGAAAGAGTGGCAATTCAAAGCAACAGAGACATATGATTATAAAGAAGGCGTGAATGCGTTCATAGAAAAAAGAAAGCCAGAATTTAAAGGAGAATAATGCCAAAATTAAGTGTCATAGGAGCAGGTACAATGGGTACCGGAATAGCACAGGTAGCTGCCACTGCAGGTTGGGACGTAGTAATCAACGACACCAATAGTGAGATTCTAGAAAAATCTTCAGCGAGCCTGGTGAAGGTGATGATCCGTCTCGTAGAAAAAGGTAAAATCGATCAGGAAACAGCCGATAAGATATTGGGGAGGATAGACTTTACTGAAGATCAACAATATTTTGAAAATTCAGACCTTGTTATCGAAGCGATAGTAGAAAACTTGGAGATAAAGCAAAAGGTATTTTCAGCTGTTGAAAAAATAGTGAGAGAAGATACAATCATCGCTTCAAACACAAGTTCATTGTCATTAGCTTCAATAGGTGCCGCACTTGAAAATCCATCAAGATTTGTTGGGATTCACTTTTTCAATCCAGC
Source organism: uncultured Roseivirgaceae bacterium (assembly GCA_964634415.1). Classification (GTDB taxonomy): domain Bacteria; phylum Bacteroidota; class Bacteroidia; order Cytophagales; family Cyclobacteriaceae; genus Ekhidna. The sequence continues at coordinate 4,289 of CAZWLS010000236.1, forward strand.
TCCTTTAATGCCGCTTGTTGAAATCATTCCAGCAGTTCAAACAGCAGCGGAAACTACTAATCAAGCTAAAGAATGGGTCGATAGTTGGAAGAAGCTTACGGTATTAGCAAAGGACACTCCTGGTTTCATTGTAAATCGTGTGGCAAGACCATTCTATGGTGAGTCCTTGAGAATGTACGAAGAAGGTATTGCAGACTTTGCAACTATCGATTGGGCAATGAAAGAAATTGGAGGATTTCGAATGGGGCCTTTTGAGCTGATGGACTTTATTGGCAACGATATCAATTATACCGTTACAGAAACAGTATTTCAGTCATTTTTCTATGATCCACGATACAAGCCTTCATTCACACAAAAGCGAATGTCTGAAGCAGGCTTCTTAGGTAGGAAATCCGGTAAAGGATACTACGATTATGCTGAAGGAGCATCTAAGCCAGAACCTAGCAAAGATGAGACGTTAGGAAATCTGATATTAGAACGTGCATTAGTCATGCTTATCAATGAAGCCGCTGATGCCTTATTCCTTAACATCGCTAGCAAAGAAGATATTGATACGGCAATGACTAAAGGGGTAAACTATCCAAAAGGGTTACTGAAATGGGCAGATGAGAAAGGAATAAAATGGTGTGTGGAGAAGCTTGATGCCTTGTATGAGGAGTATAGAGAAGATCGATACAGATGTAGTCCACTCCTTAGAAGGATGCATGCTAATAACCAAAACTTTTATTCATGAATTTCAAAGCGGTAATAGTATTTCTGATTATCGTAGCAATTTCTCAAAAATCTTTTGGTCAAGGATACAGTATTGAATTTTCCAATCAAATATTTCGCAATTCACTGACCAACAATGATATAACTCTATTTGAGTACAAAGGAGACTTTAATTTCAACACTCAAATTGTAGTAGTCAGAACTACCAATTTTGGAGAAGTTTATGCAGGTATCGGGTACACCTCTTTCAATTACATTACGAAATTGAACGTAGACGAATTTGATTCCCCAGGTGATCCGGCTTTCGAAGGCTTTGATGCCAGAATAAAAAATAATGGACATAATTACCTATCCATTCCTTTTGGTGTTAGAAAGAGTTTCAATGAACATTTTTTCATTCCCATAGGAATTACATTCAATTTTGAACTTGAAAATAGAAGTAATCTATTTCAAAGAAACTTTCTGATTTTTAATTCTGGGATAGGTTATAAGCATCCCATAAATGAAAAATTTGGAATTGCGATTGTACCAACTTTTGGTCTAACGCTTAATCCTACAGCTATTTCTTTTGTTAAAATGCCTTTCGTATATGGTTTGAGATTTAATGTAAATTGTAAGCTATGAATCCTGAAAAAATAGTAAATCAGATGATGGCCAAAGACACCTTTAGTCGATGGTTGGGTATTGAAGTGCTGGAAGTAAAAGAAGGGTTTGCGAAGATTAAAATGAGCGTTACAGGCGAAATGTTAAATGGTCATCTCGTTGCACATGGAGGCATATCTTTTTCACTTGCAGATTCTGCGTTTGCCTTCGCATCAAATTCACATGGCCAAAAGGCAGTATCAATAGAAACCTCAATCAATCATATTAAGCCGATTTTTGAAGGAGATGAGCTAGTGGCAACTGCCGAAAAAGAAAATATATCCAGAAGTCTTGGTCAATACATTGTAAGAGTTACCAGAAACAATGAATTGGTAGGGCTGTTTAAAGGAGTGGTGTTTAGAAAAGAAGAAGAATGGAATGTCTAAAAGCCATCAGTTAACCTAACACAAATGAACATACAAATACCTGATCATATTGCTGCCATAAAAAGTTATCAACCAGGAAAGACCATTCCTCAGTTGCAGGAAGAATTCGGGTGGGAAAAAGTGGCCATTTTATGGAACAATGAGAATACGCTTGGTTATTCCCCTAAGTCTAAACAAGCGGTAATTGATGCATATGATTCAATCAACTACTATCCAGATCCAGCAAGTGTAGATCTGAAAAAAGCTTTGTCGCAAAAATTGGGAAAACCAGAAAATCAAATCATATTAGGCAATGGTTCTGAGTCAGTATTGATGCTAGCCATACGTGCACTTTGTAGCGGTGACGATGAATTTCTTACCTCTGAAGGCGGTTTTGTAATTATCTATAATTGGGCAAGGATCAATAATGTGCGTTGCGTAGCAATGCCTATGACTAGTGATTATGGATTCGATCTGGAAGCTATAAAGAGCCGAATCAATCGCAATACTAAAATCATCTATCTCGCCAACTGCAACAATCCAACAGGTTCAGGTATTACTAAATCTGAATTGGTGTCATTCATAGAATCCGTACCAGATCATATTCTGGTAATTGTTGATGAGGCATATTTCGAATATTCTGAAGCACTGGAGCCAGAGTTTCCGAATTCTTTGGAAATGGATTATCCAAACATCTTAACCCTTAGAACATTCAGTAAAGCTTATG
>CAZWLS010000237.1:0-6684 GCA_964634415.1 uncultured Roseivirgaceae bacterium
CTCTTAATATCTTATTGCGGTATTGGTATCAGATTTTTATTATTTTCGAAGTTTACCTGATTTTAAAAATCTGTGAAAGTATCACCCGACCAGCCATTTGAACTTATCTACTCGCTCTACGATCACGAGTATCTTGGATATCTAATTGAATCCTTTGTTGTCCAGCTGAATGACAAAGGCGAACTCAGCTATTCTCACCAAAATATCTCTTCGAAAAACGCTGAAGAATTCAGCTCTGTTCTTGATGAAAATGATTACCAAATCATAAAACTGATGGATCAAATTCAGCAAGATCATGTGGCTCATCATTTTCAAAAAAAGAAACAAAAACCTGAGGAATTCTTTCTTAAAGTTTTTGATAAAGAAAATGGAGACAAGATGCTTCAAGGTGAGATAGAAGCATATATTGAAAGAAGGAGGTCTCAGATTCTTGCACTAATCGATGGGAAGCGACTTTTTGAAATGGGAAAGGATGGAGAACCTGCGTGGAAGGAAATTGAAGTTGTAGATGAAAAGGCGACCGTACTTTTTCACTTTCGCAAGAATGAGGACAACACCCACTATTTTCCTACCGTCAAGCTGAAAGGTGAAAAAGTAGAATTCCTAAATAATGGGAGCTATCTACTCTGCAAGGAGCCCGCGTGGCTTGTAGCCAATGATCAGCTTTTTACTTTCCAAAAACCAGTAAGTGGCGGTAAGTTCAAACCATTCCTAAATAAGAAATTTATTCTTATCCCAAAAGATATTGAAGAGACCTACTATCAAAAATTTGTTGGGCCGCTTATTTCTGAGTTTGATGTATATGCCAAAGGCTTTGAAATAGTAACGCATAAGCCAAAGCCTACCCCTAAAATTACAGTGAGCGAATTACAGACAAGTAGAGCTACTACATTGTTTGATGAAGGAGGAAATGCACCTACAGTTGAAAATGACAAGCTCTTGCTTGAGCTATCCTTCGATTATGGTAAGCATAATTTTAATGCAGACAAGCTAAGCAAGGTGAGTGTATCAATGGAAAAGCAGAATGATAACTATACTTTCCATCGAATCAGCAGAGATCATGAAGGCGAAAAAGGCATCATTCAGCAACTTGCATCAAATGGTCTACAGCTAAGGAACTCTCGCGTTACCTTACCTAAAACAGCTGCATTTGATTGGATCGGGAGAAATAGTACGCTCCTCGAGGATTTCATAATTAAACAAAATCAGCAAGGCAAGAAGTTTTTTGTAGGTGAATCTACTATAGACTTGGAGGTAAATGAGGGTGTAGATTGGTTTGATTTAAAGGCCAAAATTCGATTCGGAGATTTCGAAATTCCTTTCGAAGAAATCAGAAAATGCATTCTTAAAGGGAAAACTGAAATAATGCTTCCCAATGGAGAGATTGGTGTAATTCCGGAATCCTGGATCACGCGATACAAAGATTTATTCGCATTTTCTTCTGAAACTGCCGATGGTATTACTTTGAATAAGATCCATGTCTCACTAGTGCAAGAACTCAAAGCAGGAGAGCTAGCTAAGGTTACAATGGATCGTAAGCTAGAAAAATTGCTGTCATTTGAAAAAATGGAAGACTATGCAGTCCCTTCTTCTTTCAAAGGTGACCTCAGACCTTATCAGCTTGCAGGATATAACTGGCTCAGATTTCTTGAAGATTACAATTTTGGCGGATGCTTGGCAGACGATATGGGTTTAGGAAAAACCATTCAAGCACTAGCCCTTTTACAGCATCAGAAAAATGAAAATCCTGGAAGCACCAGTTTATTAGTGATGCCCACTTCATTACTATATAACTGGGAGATGGAGGCCAAAAAGTTTACTCCAGACCTTAAAATCCTGAATTATACAGGAATTAATAGAGTTAAGGATACCTCTAAATTTCCCAATTATGACATTGTTATTTCAAGCTACGGGACCACAAGAGTAGACTCAGAAATTCTTGCAGGATTCTACTTCAACTACATTATTCTTGACGAATCTCAAGCGATCAAGAATCCGGATTCACTAATTTCTAAAAAGGTAAGGGACCTCAAGTCTCGACGCAAATTAATACTCACTGGCACCCCTATAGAAAATAGTACACTAGACCTTTGGTCGCAAATGAGTTTTCTAAATCCGGGGCTTTTAGGCAACGAAACCTATTTCAAAAAAGAGTATCTGAAGCCGATAGAAAAGCAAAAGGATGAACATAAGACCAAGAAACTAAACTCTTTAATCAAGCCATTCTTGCTGAGAAGGGAAAAGAGTCAAGTAGCAGATGATTTGCCAGAAAAAGTAGTCAATATCAGGTACTGTAAGATGTCTGAGGAGCAACGAGAGGTTTACGAAAAGGAAAAAAATGCCTTTAGAAGTAAGATCATGGATGTAATTGAAACCGATGGGGTAGCTAAGTCCCACATGATCTTATTGCAAGGTTTAACTCAATTGCGACAGATTGCAAATCATCCAAAAATGGTTGACGAAGATTATCTACAAGGATCAGGTAAGCTTGAAGAGGTCACCTACATGATCGAAAACTCCATTTCTAATGGACATAAAGTCCTCATTTTTAGTCAGTTTGTAAAGCACCTGAAAATAGTCTCTGAATATCTGGAATGTCAAAAAATTCCTTTCGCCTATTTGGATGGATCTACAAAAGATCGTCAACATCAGGTAGAACGATTTCAAAACGATCCGGAAGTATCAATTTTCTTGATTTCATTGAAAGCCGGTGGAACAGGACTCAACTTGACCAAAGCAGATTATGTTTTCTTATTAGACCCTTGGTGGAACCCTGCTGTAGAGGCTCAAGCGATAGATAGAGCGCATAGAATCGGACAAACCAAAAAGGTTTTTGCATACAAATTTGTAAGCAAAGACACCATTGAAGAGAAGATCATAAAACTGCAAGAACACAAGCAGCAACTTGCATCAGATTTAATTTCAGTAGAAGAAAGTTTTGTAAAAAGCCTCTCTCAGCGTGATATTCAAGATCTGTTTGACTAATTTTTATAGTTCAAATAAGGGTTGGATTTTATCCATGTTGTTAGATGAGTGTATTTCGCTACATAAGAGACTTGCCTATGAAAAATCCAATCATAAGTCTGATTACATTCATTTTGGTCATCAATACATGCCTTTCTTCTACTGCCTCCGGGCAGAAGGAATTCGGCTTTAAAATGCCAAAAAAGACAAAAAGGATAGAGATTCCTTTTGAACAGCACAACAACCTTGTGGTTATTCCAGTGACTATAAATGGCTTTCTGACACTTAAGTTCATACTGGATACTGGTGTTGAGAACGCAATCATTACGGAGAAATTATATGCTGATATTTTAAATCTAAACTACCTCAGACAAATTACAATTGATGGTCCTGGACTCGTAGACTCAGTTGAAGCTTTTGTTGCGAATCAAGTCACTTTTGGACTTCCTGGTGGTGTGATTGGGAAAAATATGAACGTTCTTGTTTTAAAAGAAGACTACTTAATGCTCTCAGAGAATATCGGTGAGAATGTCTCTGGAATAATTGGATATGATATCTTTTCAAGATTTGTAGTTGAAATAAATTACGACACGAATATTTTAGTACTTCATGATCCAAAGAGCTATAAAAAAGGTCGTAGAAAAGTCGAACTGCCTTTGGAAATAAAAGGCTCAAAACCCTTTATGCAGGCTACCATAAAGCAAGGAGATGAAACTGCGGCCTTAGATATAATGGTAGATACCGGAGCAAGTCATGCTGCTCTTATCGACTATAACCACCTCACAGGTATTTCTCTTCCCGAAAAGACAATAGAAACCAGACTAGGCAGAGGAATAGCGGGGGATATTCCCGGCTATTTAGGTAGAATTGATCAGGTCACAATCAATGATTTTGATTTTAGTGAAATGCTAGTATCTGCCCCATTTGAAGGTGCATACAATAAAGTAATAAAGCGTGGAGCTCGAATCGGAACTTTTGGTGGAGAATTATTGAATAGGTTCAACGTCACTTTTGACTATCAAAAAAGTAAAGTCTACCTTGTTCAAGGTCAGCGATATAATGATGCATTTGAGTATGATATGAGCGGAATGTCATTAAATACAGTAGGAAGAAATCTAGATACATTAGTCGTTGTGGACGTACAAAAAGACGGACCTGCCTACCGGGCAGATATTCGAGAAGGGGATGTTATCTATATGATCAATGGAAGGACTTTAAAATACAATTCTCTTTCTGATATGTACGAATTGCTACAACGAAGGGACGGTAAGAAAATAAAAATTAAACTTTTTAGAGATGGAGAAAAGAAGAAAATCGAGTTTCAACTGAAAAAGATCATCTAGTTTCCCCCATCTACAATATCAAATAATTAATCTCTTACCAACACGCGGAAACTGACTACATTTCCATCCTTGTTTTCTCGATCAAAGAACCTAAGAATGTAAACTCCTTCCTCGTAGCTTGTTACATCAATTTTGATTTGTCCATCGTAGCCGTTTCTTAATTCTGATTGCCATTTCGTATTACCCGAGAGGTCGATTAATTGAGCAGTAACATTATCAGATTTTAAATGTCTGTAGCTTATGTTAAGTACTTCACTAGATGGGTTTGGATATATCTCAAGGCTTTTAAAGTAATCAAGAATAATACCCAAGACTGCTTCAATGGTGATATCAATGCCATCTTCTGTAGCAAAAGCTTGGAGTTTAAAGTTGGTATCGCTGATTCCTGCTTCACCTACTTCAAATTCTACGGCTGATGCATCATTCAACGGAATCCCTGGATATTCTACGAAAAATCTATAAATACCTTGTGGTAAAAACCCGAATTGGAATTCTCCATTATCATCTGTTTCACCATAAGCGATTAGTTCAAATTCATCATCGTCTTGTCCAGTTCTTCCGCCCGAACGTTTTCTTCGCAATCCACACTTTCTTTTTGCTGCTCTTCTTCTTGCATCAATGCGACCTGCATCATCACCAAAATCTTCTTCAATTAGCACATCCAACGATCCATCACCCTCAGTAAGAGGTGGAGGTACAGCAGTTACCTTAATTATAGCATTGTCATCAGCACGAAGTTCAAGAGTATCCGCTTCTTCCCAAAGAAAAGTATCTCCAAAATAACTGGCAATAAAAGCGTCCTTATCCTCTGGCTCTATTGCAATGAGGTAATCGCCTAGTATGATCTCATTGAAGGTAAATTGAGCAGCTACAGACTCTAATCGTCCGTCAGCTAGTGTATCAAATCCACCAGTTTCCTGCACTGCTAACAAGTATGCAGAAACATCCCCGTCCAAAAGATTGGAATCGAAATCAGTAACGTCAACACTAAGGTTTGCAGTGGCCCAAATGATCTGCGGTCCTACATCTATTACTAAATCTGGGACAATCGTATTCGTAACTTCGACCCTAAATTCTCCCATATTATTAAAGTCAATATCAAGTATCTCAAGTGTATTATCCACGATATTGAATTCTGACCCAGAACTTATGACCACATCGTTGCGATACCAGTTATAAACATTTGCAGTGCCGCCAGTAGTGATATCTAGACCTGGATCTCCCAAATGGAATATTTTAATTGGCTCACCATCTAGTCCATCAAAATTCAGACTGGCTTGATTTTCATAGTCAAGATCTGAAATACCTATTAAAGGTTCTAAATCATCGAATTCAAGACTATTGTTCGAAACGTTAAGTGTTGAAATTGTCGTAGTTGAAAAATCCATCAACCCAGAGATTTCGTTATCAGACAAATCGAAACTCAGAATTGACCCAAGGCCTCCAACTGCACTTCCTGTAAATGGATTCGGCATTTCTCCAATCGCACCTATACCTGATAAATTCACAGCCGAAATTCTATTTCCAGAAGCATTAAAAGTCACCCGGTCCCAATCCCGAAAACGTGCTGTAGTCCAGTTGACGGTTTCAGTCCAATCATCACCATTCAGGCTTGTATAAATCTGCCTTAATGCTACGGAATCAGCCACAGTTTCAACATCAACAAGGGTTTTAACCGAAATAACGTTGGAATTTGCGGAAATCTCTGTTCCAAAATCTGCCCGAACTCTGTAGTAGTATGTTTCGCCGTACGCTAAATTGTCAACTGTTATACTCGTTGTATTGCCAACGTTCTGATCGCTATAGCCTTCAATTAAATTCTCAAAAGAAATATCCGAAGCAAGGTCAAATATATAGCTCACAGCAGATCGGTCACTCCAAGATGCGGTGAATGACGAGGAAGTTAAATCTTGCGCTTCAAAGGCTACTGGAGGATTTAGATTCGGTATGATTTCGAAAGCGGCGTCACTTTCATCACTCACTCCTTGTGTTGTATTCGCAATCTGGATCAGATTGTTTGAGCCTGGTAAATTTGGAACCGTCCAACTATAACTCCCCCCGTACATCGAGAAGGTACCGTCATTCAAAATCGAGTAATTGCTGCCACCATCCGTGCTTAACCGAATCTCAATAAGGTCAGTGCCTGGAATGTTCTCTTCTGTCCAGGTGATCTCGTATGAATCTCCAGCTGTCAAGGTCTCGCCACCATTTGGAGTAACTACCGTTATGGATGGAGATGCTACAGCATTGATTGTGAAAATGGCGTTGCTTTCATCACTCACTCCTTTAGTAGTAGTTGCAGCCTCCACCAAGTTCTACGCGCCTGCTGAACTCGGAGCCCTCCCGCTGTAACTCCCCCCATACATCGAGAAGGTAC
>CAZWLS010000238.1:0-6632 GCA_964634415.1 uncultured Roseivirgaceae bacterium
GGACCATATTTGGATAAATTCATAATCTCAGGAGCCGAAGAAGTTGCACCATTTGTTGCACCAACAGAATTGTTCTCACCTCTAATATTTCCAAACAAATCCTTATTTACTTCTTCAAATTCAAATCCATTATGAACGGAAATATCCTCTACTCCAGAGGGAATCCAAATATTTTCTTCAAGTTCCGATATGGAAAAATCTTTTTCAACGAGTCCGTCCACCCCTCGAAAAGCTACGCTCTGATTATTTATCACATTGCTTACAAACTCAATTCCATCGATCGAATCATACCGAACAATAGGCATATTATCACCTTCGGAATTATATATAACATTGTTTGCTACCAATGTTCTGATTGGTGTTTCGGATCGAATCTCTGAAGCAGGCAAAACATCTTTTTGATCAATATTAGAACCTACTCCAAATTGCCATGGAGACACGCAATTGATATATGTATTATGCGCAACAACCACATCCGTAACTTGTATGTACCTGTTAAGTGCTGATTTTGGAATTCCATTCATCACCGCAAGTGGGCCTCTAAATATTTGACCTGTCAGGTTATAGAAATAATTATTCGTAACCCAATGTCCGGTACCAATAAGTCTAACCCCTCCTACATTTGGAGAATTCTCATCTCCAATGAAGTAGTTGCCGTCTACGAGACAGTAATTTCCATGCCTGGTGACAAGCGAACCTTCGCTTTTATAGAAAACATTGTTTCTAAACTCATTGAAGTTGGTTTTGCTTGAAATAACTTCTACTTCTCCGTTGCAACGCTCAAAAAAGTTTTCATAGACCTGCGTATAGCCTGGAGACATGGAAGTTTGACTTGTACCCAATTGGATTGTTTCAGCACTCGGACCTCCTTTCGGTGGCCGCGGACCAAAATGATTGTTGTTGATTTTATGATAGTTTTTGATACTTTGATTTCCGGCTAAGTTTATCCGGATCGTAGGCCCTTTGTTTGACTTGCCGGCCAAGTAGCAATGATCTAGCTGATTATATCTTCCTTTAAAAAGCACCCAATAATCTTGTTGATTACGTTGCGATTTATTGAAGCCCTCAATTACACAATTGGTAACTCTGGAATTATTGGCTAATTCATCACTATCTATAAAAAATTGAATAACTGATTGTGATGGCGAGGCTCCATTCTTAAAGTGTAAGCCATCTACTACCAAGTATTCTCCCCCTAGCTTTAAATCAGATTGTCCTTGTATGAATACCTTTCCAGGTGTTTCGGCACGAAGAGTAATGGGATTATCTGTTGTTCCTTTACCTGTAAACCGAATCTGAATATCGTTCCACTCACCTTCTGCCATAACTATGCTTGAGCCAGGTATAGCCTTGGCTATTGCCTCTTTTAATTCATCCTCATTGGAAACTAAAGTTTTAGATCCTTTCTCTTCAGGCTGGCAACTTATCATTAAAGCCAACACCGTGATAATTAGTGTAAATATTTTTATTGATTTCATTAGTTGATTTCTTATCAATCATTCTTGATGAAGTATCCAGCATTGGATATTGCTCCATCACCTATTTCTACTTTGGCGTCTTTAAACCAGACCTCTGCATAATTTCCAGTTTCATACTGCTTCTGAATATTACCATTGAAGGTCTGAGCCCCAGAACACCACAATTTATTTACTTCGGGAGATTTTCCATTTGTTTGGTTATATGATCCCAGTTTAAAGAAGAGCCCCTCATCGGCATAAGCTTCTTCTCTTTCCAGGCCACTTTGACCAATGGGAATAAACAATTTTTGAGTCTGTAATGGAATATCTCCTCTGGTCGTATACGCTGATTCAATCAAGTTCTTTGTGAATGTCTTTGTTGGATGTCCTTCACTCATAAAACTCAGATACATCACTCCATCTTTGACTTCAATCTCATAGCTAAACGTTTCGCCAAGAGCTATCCCGTCTTTAGGTTCCTTCGGATATTTATCTTCTCTCGGACCCACAACGGAAAAATCATATCCCCATACAGCTGTCGAGAAATCCCACCTTCCGGAATTATCATCTCCTGCGGTATTGATTTCATAGTGCCAGAATACAGAGCCTTTGGAATGATCTGGAAACTTCTTGTAGAATATTTTCAAAGGTTCATTTTCATGTCCATCTGCGCTATGAATTTGACCTACCACAACAGCGTGCGTGGCAGATACTCTCGAATCGCCAGTTGCTGATACATTCATGACCTTTAGGGTAGCAGAAAGCTTAGCATTCACTAAAGGAGACCATTTCATCACCTGAGCTAATTCTGTCCTTGTATTGTTTGATGTACCATGCGTATCTCCCCCATTGGGTGCTTTAAAAACAACCCACTCGCCTTGACTATCAGTGGCTGTATAAAAGAAGTTCTCATTTTCATAACCAATTGCTTGACCGGCATTCGAGCCGTCACCTAATATCAAATTCCAGTGATCAAAAAATGGAATAACATCACTGGCATAGATGGTGGAAGAGGTTTGAGAATCGCTACTTCTTTTTGATGTCTCTGAACATCCGCTTAGAATGCCAAGTGCAAAGATTGTAGCGATTATCAACCATTTATTGTTTAGGCTATGAACTGAGGACATGTTTCCAAATAGGAATAAAACTACCTTTCTATATACCTAGTGCCTGTCCACCACCTACTTGGATAGTTTCCGCTGTAATGAAAGAAGCATCTCTACTTGCCAAGAAAGACACTACTGAAGCAACTTCTTCAGGCTCTCCTAATCTGCCTAACATGATATTGTTTTTCCAGGAAGCAAAAACTTCCGGTTTTGTTGATTTAATCTGAGCATGAAAAGGAGTATCAATTGTTCCTGGTGAAACAGCATTTACTCGAATCCCATATTCTGCCAAATCTTTTGCAAGAGCTCTAGTAATCGCATGAACGCCCGCTTTTGAAGTCCCATAAATACCTGCTCCCGGTCCACCGGCGTTCCATCCTGCGTTAGAAGTGTAGTTGATAATCGTAGGGTTCTCTCCTTTTTTGAGGCATGGTATAGCGGCTCTAGAAGCGAAGAATACTGAATCAAGGTTTAGTGCCATTACTTTTCTATAAAACTCAGTTGTCATTTCTTCAAACCTTGATCGACCACCAAGTCCACCTGCATTATTTACCAAGACATCAATTCTGCCATACTTTTGCCCAATGGCATTAATATTTTTTGTTACCTCCTCCTCGTTGGTAACATCAAAACCGTAGTATTCTGCAGTGATTCCCTCTTTAGTTAGTTCTGCTACTTTTTCAGCTCCAGCTGAATCTTCTATTCCGTTTAAAATAACAGTCATACCATCATGGCCTAGCCTTTTGGCTACTTCAAAACCAATGCCGCCAGTGGCTCCTGTTACTATTGCTACTCTTGAATTATTTTCCATTTTTTTTATTCGTTTTTAGGTTTTTAAGAATTAATCGATTGGCTTGATCTCCTTTGCAAAAAAGTTGATTGATAAATAGCCAAGCGGTACAAACACCGCAATCATGATGAAGATGGGTGTGTATGAATAGTTGTCTGTAATTACCGGAACTAAGAAGTTCATTATGATTACAGAGAATATTCCTACTGTCCCTCCGAGGCCAGCAAGAGAGCCCACAGATTTGCCACTAAATAAGTCGCTAGGTATTGTTTGGATGTTGGAAATCACAAACTGAAATCCAAAGAGCACGAATGCTACAATCCCAACAAATTTTATTGGTGTATCACCAGCTACAATGGTGGCGATCAAACCAATAAACATAATTATGCAGCCTACCAGAATTGTTTTCTTCCTTGCTGCATCTACTGAAGCACCATTGATCATCAGTCGGCCTGAAAAATACCCTCCAGACAAACTGCCTAAAGCTGCTCCAACGTATGGGACCCATGCAAAAAAGCCAATTTCTTTAACATTAAACCCATACACATCGGCCAGATAAATCGGCATCCAGCCTACAAAGAGCCACCAAATAGGCTCCACAAAAAATCGAGAAGCAAGTACAGCCCAAGACTCTCGATGTGAAAGTATAGCACCCATACTTAGGCCAGGTTTTTCAGCTTCCTGTTCTTTCTGCTGAATCCCTGACATGATATAGTTCTTTTCCTCCTCCGTAATCCATGCATGCTTATCTGGAAGTTCTTTATTAAAAATCAGCCAAGGGATCACCCATAAAATGCCCAACATACCTAGGAGCACGAAAGTCATTTCCCAACCAATGGCCACCCACACAACCGCAATCAATGGTGGAGCTACTATAGAACCCATGGCAGCACCTGAATTGAAAATACCTTGAGCCAATGCACGCTCTTTGGCGGGAAACCATTCTGCATTACTCTTCACTGCTCCCGGCCAGTTACCGGCCTCTCCAAGCCCTAATAGCACTCTAAAGAAACTGAATGAAAGTACTCCTCGTGCGAAAGCATGTAATGCCGTAGCAAAACCCCAAACTGTAATTGAAATAACAAATCCAAGCTTGGTCCCGATCTTGTCAAACATCTTTCCAGACACTGATTGGCCTACCGCATAAGCCACTAAAAAAACATTCAAGATTAGTGCATAATCGCCTTTATCCATCTCCAAATCCTTTGAGATATCAGGCCACATTATCGCAAGAGCTGATCTATCTATGTAGTTAATAATAGTGGCAAGACAAACAAGTCCGATAATCCACCATCTAAGTCCTTTCACTTTCATTTCAAATAGGTTAGGTTGTTATTAATCTTCATTGTCTCCGAAGTAGGAAACTTTTGATCCATCTAAGAAATCTTCGCGTACCGGGCTGAATGTATCTATCAACTTCCCAGGCTCAAGGCATACTGCACTGTGAACAAGGTTTGGCTCGATATAGACCCCATCACCTGCGCTCACCACTTGCTTCACCCCATCGATTTCAAATTCAAATTTTCCCTCAACACAGTAAGTAGCCTGCGTATGAAAGTGACTGTGCGGAGTGCCTATTGCTCCCTTATCAAACTTGACAAGCACCATCATAATTTGATTATCATATCCTAAGAACTTTCGGGAAACTCCACCACCAAGCTCTTCCCATTCCATTCCTTCAGTCAGTATGTATTTCTTACTATTTCTTTCCATTTAGTTTAATTATCAATTTTTCTAAAGTCATAAACTCCTGCCCAAGTGAAGGTCTCACCCTCAGTATTAAGGGTGTGATTGCTTGCCAGGTCATCATCTGCCAATGACATTGCGAATCGATATACTTCACCACTTTTCAATTCAAATCGAATGGCTGCATATTCTGATGACTCATAAACCACCTCCAAATCAGCAACAGAAGTGAAAAGGTTAAGAGGTATCTCGGTGGAATAATTATAACTCCCATGCGATTCGTATAAACTGGCAAAAAGTGTATTCCCATCAACTCTTCTGTGCATTAAACCTGGGTCTCTTCGCAGGTTGAAGTTTGGATCGTTAGCACCAATTCTTGTCATCAATGCTTGATCGCCATCATTCACCGTTGATGTCATTGTGAAAAAACTCTGTTGATTGAACCATGTAAATCTGAAGATACTTCCCTCCAAATTTGCTTGCGCTTCTTGCCACAGGTGTTGATACCCATCATTGGTACCCATCGGAGCCAATTCATTGTTCGTTTCAAATTCCTGATTAGAAGACATAAATTCACCTTGATAGTAAACCGGCAAATCATACCTTGACCCTTCAGGCGCTTGAACAGAGAAGAGGTCTATGACCAACGGATTTTCCAATGATTCAATATTCACCACTGCCATTGTTCGTTGCATTTCAACTCGCTCGTAGGCATTTAACTCTTTCGCGCTAACAACCTGCATGTTATCTCCTGATGAAAAAAAGTATGGCGTCCCAGGATACCTATCTGCCTCCTTCACTTTATGATCAAAATGAGAATCTTTATTTACGACTAGTGTATTGTGAGCTACAGTCTCTTTAGCCCAGCTATGATTTTCTTTGAGGTAACCTCCACCATCTTTATGCTCAATATTGACCCAACGTGCAGATCCATAATCTTGAATTACTTCACCATTTTGATCATAAAGCATAAATCCTAAACGATCAAAGTGACCATGTCCCATGCCATGCTTGGCATACTTCATAACTAAGGTCAAATCATCCGAACGAATAATCCCAATAGCACCTTCATCTCCATTTGCACCATCAGCAATTTCCATACTCTGATACTTGTAATCTATAGCCAGTCCTGCGGCAATCGCTTTCGCTGCTGCTAATCCTGAGTCATTGAGTGGAACTCGTCCTTGCTGCCGAATAATTGAAAGTAATTGTGAGTCATTACCTCCATAGTGATAAGCCATACTTACGGCAATCACTAACTCTCTAGAAGAAAGTGACATTCCTTTTTGAGCATCGTTGAGAGGAAAAAATTCTCCTTGAGAATTGGTTTGATTTATCAAGGTATGTACAGCCTTAATCAAAAGTCCGTTACGATACTCCAACACATTTAAGTCTGGTCTTTTATTCGTCAATCCCTGAGCAAAAATCAAGAAAGGGTACATTGCATAACGCTGATAATACGGCCCTTCCGTATAATAACCATCAGGAGAAAAAGAATGATCTATCTGAGCAAGAAATCCTCCCTCTTTATATCCTTTCAGATTTAAGGACCCACCATCATTGTCTATCAGACTTGAATCATTGTTAATATCG
>CAZWLS010000239.1:0-6611 GCA_964634415.1 uncultured Roseivirgaceae bacterium
CTTCCAATATCTTCAGCTTCACCCACTCTTCCAAGAGCGGTAACGCTGGAAATAATTCCCACTTTGTCTTCATCTTTATTTGATCCATTTGCAAATTCTGTTGCGATAGCTCCCGGAGCTACAACGTTTGCTGTTATTCCCCTGCTTCCCAACTCTTTAGCAAGATACCGAGTAAATACTTCAATCGCTCCTTTCATAGATGCATAAGCTGAGGCACCAGGAAATGAAAATCTTGCTAATCCAGATGAAATGTTGATGATACTTCCTTCATCATTAAGAAATGGAATTGCTTTTTGAGTTAGAAAGTATACACCTTTGAAATGAATGTTCATCATCTCGTCAAAATGGGCTTCTGACGTATCAGCAATTGGACTAAATAGTCCTGTTCCAGCATTGTTTATCAGATAGTCAAAATGATCATTGCCATATTTATCAGATAGGTATGCCGAAAGCCTGCCGTAGAAATCATCAAAAGATTGGATATCTCTGCTATCAAGTTGCAACGCATACCCTGAGCTTCCTGTTTGTTCTATTTGAGCTACAACTTCATTGGCAGCATCTTCATTGGAGTGATAAGTGATTACCACATCAATACCTTTTTTCGCAATACTAATGGCCATGTCTCGACCAAGCCCACGGCTTCCGCCTGTTACTAATGCTATTTTCTTTTGTGTCATGTGCTTAAGTTTTAAACTGTTAATGACACAAAGGTGAGATTCAGTTGCTGTTAGGATGTAACCGAATCTCAGGATGTTGTAACCGAATTAACTACTCCGTAATTATTTCTGCTTTTATGATCCGAACATCTTGGACTGGTCGATCTAAATCATTGGTAGAGACAGCTGCTATTGAATCTACTATAGCCAATCCTGATACCACTTCACCAAACACTGTGTAATTCTGATCTAGGTGAGGAGTGCCTCCAATTGTTTTATACACTTCTCTATGTTCGGCTGGAATGACGTACTTCTCAAATTTTTCGTAGTCTTTGGCAAGCTCATAAAATCTGCGATTGATTCGACCAATAGTTTTGTAGTCTTCTTCATCAAAGGCTACTAGGAGTGAATCAAGATCCTCACTATAGGCTGAATCATGCTTTAAGTAATGTTCCGCAAGCCATCCGTTGATTCGTGTCTCAGCACGATTCAGCGTGCTATCATTAAATACTCTTCCTTGAACAATATAAAATTGAGTGCTGCTCGAAACGCGTTCAGGGTGACCACCTCTTGCGGCTGCTAGAACACCTTTTTTGTGAAATAAAGTAGGAGTGATTTCTGCAGGAACTTGATAGGGGAGGTCTCCATTTCCCAGGGTGTCACCGGGTTGTGCAGTTTTGCTATTGGTATCTCCAGCTTGAATCATGAAATTTTCAATCACTCTGTGAAAGAGGAGACTATCCAAAACTCCATCTTCTACGATTTTTATAAAGTTGTCTCTGTGAAGCGGGGTTTCGTCATAGAGCTTCAATACAATGTCTCCCATTGATGTTGTAAGTTTAATCCGCTTTTGTGGAGAAATTTCTTCAGCAGATTCTTCTTTTGCAGGTTGTGAACAGGCAATGAAAAGTATAAGGAATATTGGAGTTAGGTATTTCATGGTATTTGGTTTAGGAAAGGAAAGATAGAGAAAAGTCAACTTCTTAGGTAGAAGAAATAATAAGCTCAGCCTGTAGATCTGAGGCTAATTTTTTCCCAATACTCTCCGCTTTTTTTTGCTTAGAATAGTCAAATGAGAATATAGGTTTCGATTGATCAGGATACAATAGCACTTTATAATCTGTTACTCTTCCTGAAAGTGTTGGACTGACACCATTTGGCGTGTTGCTGCTTATGTAGCTTTTTGCAATGACTTTTACTGTGACTATTTCTGGAAGAGAAGACCATTCTCCAATTTTAAATCCGCAGATGGAAGAGTATTCCTTCGATCTTTTTTCTTCAAAATCCATGATTACTCCACTGTAAGATGAGACTATCAAAAGTCCGATTACTATCGCTCCGATTCCCATTGCCAAAATTCTTTCAATGGAGCTGCCACTAGTGACGATATATGGACTTACTAGCGCGAAGACTCCTGCGAGAATTAATAGCACTCCTAGAAGATGAGGTCCTGAGAAAGGATTGCGTTTCTTGTAATTGAACTTTTTCATTTAGACTTATTTCGGCACTACATCTATGCTCGTTTTAAATAACACTCCACTTTAATCTCATAATTTAAATCCTTCAATTAGGTTGTCCAATAAGTAAGTATGAATATGAGGAATCGATAAATCAGATTAGATATTAGTACAGCTATCATGGCGCCGAGGCCTGCAGGAATTGACCAATACCAGCGAATATTCATGAAGTTTTTGATACTTACTATCGCATAAAGAAAAGGAATGATGGTCACAAAAAGGTTGAATATAATTCCTACTAACATTGAATTTGGATCTCCTGATAAAATCTCTGCCAGTGATCCAACCCAACCCAACATGATCCAACTAAGCATATAGAAGGAGAAAAAATGAAATGAATAAATGAGGTTGTCGAAATAATATCTTCGTTTTTTGAATGTGATTAAATACACAAAAAGAGCAATGATTGGAATGTTTATGATCATTACAGATTTTGATATTTGATCGCTCATATTTTGATAAGTGATCGCATAGTCTTGCAGATTCAAGCCTTCCTCTTCGAACTTTACATCCACCCATGCTTTCGTCCACTGACTGTAAGGTTGCCAGTACAATTGATCTTCTAATGATAGTGAATAGTCTGTGAGTGGGTTAACAAAAAAATAAATGAGGTTGAAAAATAGAAATAGTGTGACTGGGGAGATGAATTTTTTTCTCTTTCCTCCCAAAAATTCCACTGTCATTCGAGCGGGAAATCGAATGAGATAAATAACACTCACGAAAAAGCGATTATCTAGAAAGAAGATATTGCCAAGAAATTCGCCCAATAGCTTACCTAACGAGCGATCTAAGTTGTCACGAACTCGCTGTCCGCAGTTATGACAGTAAGAATTGCTAACAGGTGTGCCGCAGTTGAGGCAATGTATTTGTGATTGATCGGGCTTTTTCTCAATATCCACCTGCTAAAATTAATAAAGTGACTTCAAGTTGAGGTGCGGATATAAAGCTCAAACCACAATCTCGACTTTTAGTATCCAATTACAGATTTTGTTTGATCTCTCACTAATTGAGCTATCGTCTTAGGTAGCTCATTATCAATACCCGTTCGATAGGACATTACCATTTCTAATGGAATGTTTAGCTCTTTCAGTTCAAAATAGTTGACTGCCAGATTGTAACCTTCTTTTATGCTTTTAGGGATTACTGATATTCCAATATCCTTTTCTACCAATTTGAGAATAGAGTAGGCATTGATGCTTTCATGTTTTATGCGAGGATGAAAATCATGTTTCCCGCAAATGCTGACAAGCTGATCACGAAAATAGGATCCCGCTGAACGAGGATAGATGATAAATGGAATGTCTTTCAACTCGGATATTTTAGTACTTTTTGAGAGGTTCCATTTGCTTTTGGATGCGCATACAAGAACTGTTGTATCGCTGTAGATTCTTTCGGAATGAATGGATGGGTGCTCTTTATGAGGCCTTCCTATCAGAATATCTATTTGACCATCTTGCAACTGATTGAGTAGGTCAGTGGTGGTAGTCTCTATTATATTGGTTTTTACTTTTGGAAACTGCACATTCATTTGATCAATCAGATTGGGTAAAATGTGTGTCATCGCTGAACCAATGCATCCGATATTGACGACTCCTGTTAAGGTTGATCCGATATCAGCAATGGATGTTTTTATCATATCTACCCGTTTCAATAACTGATAACCTTCTTGTTGTAAGAACCGTCCTGCCGGGGTAAGTGAAACATTTCGTTTATCACGTTTGAAGAGAATTGTCCCTAGTTGCTCCTCCAAGTCTTTGATTTGTCGAGTTAGTGCAGGCTGCGCGATGAAGAGCTTTTCGGCAGCTCTTCTGAAATGCAGTTCCTCTGAAAGCGTCAGGAAATATTTGATGTGTCTTAATTCCATTGATAACAATTTGTTATCAATTAATGTAAAAAATTCTATTTCTATTATCAAATAGTCTTTTCCATTTTTGTGAAAAAAAGATGAGAAATATCGTTAAATGCTTAACTGTATGTTGTTTGATAATAGTCCTATCAAGCTGCGAAACTCCAAAGCCTAGAAAGATGAATGAACTGAAGTTTATTGAAATTGTCGTACAAAACCACCTGGTATCACATGGGTTTGATGAAAACAACGAGGAGATTGTCGAGGAGGTGATCGTAGAAAATCCACGAAAGAAGCTACTTCGAGTAGATAGGATACTATCTGTAAGTGAGAAGTATATCCTCACCTCATATGGATATGATCGGTTGGTATATTGGGAATACGAGGGTTCTTATGAGCAGATGAGGCAATTACTAGAAGTAGGTGAATGATCCTTATTGATCCTTCAAAATTTTGACAATTCGGCTGTTTATAATTTCCGACAAATTCCAATTGTAAAGCTTCTCATCGGTGGTGCTGTAGAATTCAATTACCACTGCATCCAGCTCTTCATAATATTCTGCAAAGCTCTGGTATCCCGGTACCCATCCTGCATGTTTGTATTCGTAAATGGAGGCATATATTTCTTGCTCTCCAGGTTTAAATATTGAGCCATCATTCAATGCTCTTAGGAAGGTGCCTACATCTTCGGCTGTAGCCAGCATCCCATGGTCTTCTTCTTTTAGATCATGGGGGTAGCCTACATGATAGCCACTCATTACATCTTCAATATTGACATCATTGAGCGAACCAAAAGTATTGCTAAGGTTTAATGGGGCTAGAATTTCTTCTTGGATGAATTGGAAGTTTTCATAACCTAATGCGTCATCCATTATCTTATTGACTAAAAGATAATTTGTATTGCAGTATTCATAGTCTTCGCCTGGTTCAAAGTTGGCTGATTTGTCTAATATCAATGCGAGGCTTTCTTCATAGGTCTTTGTTGGGTTTCCCCAAAAATTGGGAGCATTTGTGAAATTGGGTATTCCGCTTCTGTGCTGTATCATCATCCGCAAGGTGATTTTATCAGCATATTCAATTCTTCCTTGAAGTTCTGGCAAATATTCGGCGATGGTTTTATCAAGAGAAAGTCTTCCATCACTTACCAATTTTGTGACAGCAACTGCATCATATAGCTTGCTGATACTGGCGATTTTGAACAAAGCATCAGGCTTGGCGGGGATCTTCGATTCTCGGTTATGCCATCCGGAGGCAAAAAACTGAGGTGATTTGCCGCCTTGATCAACATAGGTAATTACACCGTCAAAACCGTGACCGACAGCCTCATCCAGCTGTTCTTGAACGGTAGCTGGCAGTGGAAGTATCCATGCTTTTACCAGAAGCCACGGCACAAAAAACAAAGAAACGGCAGTCCCGCCCAGTAGCATAATTCTGATTATCAGTTTAGTTCGTTTCTTAGCCATAGGATGTGGTGGTAGGTGATGTATTTAGTGAAAAGTCGTTTGACGAAGTTTCAATATACGTCCGTTATTCGGATTGGTTCGGTTGGATAAGGCTTATAAGTAAGATATGTTATCCTCTCCACGTGGAACTCAGTTCCGCAGCGAACTGTCTTGTCTTTTAGAGAAGAAGAGACTTCAATTCAGACAGAGGTTTTTCTCCGTAAGTTTTAATCAGTTTTAAAACCATTTTTCAACAAGAATTCTTCAGTAAGCCTTCTTCTTTCGTCTGAATCCTTTTGGGAACTTCCACTAAAATAAAAATGTCCTGCACCGGCATATGAACGTGATATAAAACTGTTCTCGGTTTTTCCAATGGCATCCCTAAATTTTTCAAATTCGGAAAACTCTACCATGTCATCGTCCTCACCGTGGAAGGCAAGCATAGGTGGGAGGTTTTCCTCAAGAAGATGAAGAGGAGAGATTGTATTTGTGTTGTACTCAATGTTGTAAACATCTCTACCTGCAATGTCATAAGGGCAAGAACCTAAAATCAGGGCATCTGGTCTTGAACTGTATTTTGAGTTCACTCCAAAATCTTCAGGATTTTTAATCATGGCCGAAACCAACGCCAAATGCGCTCCAGCCGAAAAGCCGTCTGCCAAGACTTTGTTTGGGTCAATGCCCAATTCCTTCGCATTTTCCCGGACCCAAGCTATGGCTTTAAGGGCATCACTTACCGAAGCTTTTACATTTGTACCGTAGATATGTCTAATACGATAATCGAAGGCGATAGCAACCCTCCCGTCTTCAGCGGCGCCTTTGCAGGGACCATAGCTCCACTCAGGTAGTCCGGTCGCCCAGCCACCGCCGTGAAAAAACAGATGCGCAGGTTTTGCTTGGCTTTTATCGTGATTTTCTGGATAGAAAATATGGGCATTGAGGGTGATGCCATCCACAGTTTTGTACACTCTGATTTCGCTGGCAGCATTCCTTCTGTCTTTACCCATTTTATAGGTATCCTTAATTGTCTTTACATAAGCTTGATTTTTGACATCTTCCAAAGCTTTTGCATAAGCATAATCAAAAGCCTCCACGCGATAGGTCCAAATATTGGAAGTAAAATGCTCCTTGATAAAAAAATCTTTCACGT
>CAZWLS010000240.1:0-6588 GCA_964634415.1 uncultured Roseivirgaceae bacterium
CACACAGCTACTGCTCATTGCGGTGGTTACATTATTAACAGCAGTGGGAACGGGAATCTATTTTACGACTAGAAAAACAAA
Source organism: uncultured Roseivirgaceae bacterium (assembly GCA_964634415.1). GTDB lineage: Bacteria > Bacteroidota > Bacteroidia > Cytophagales > Cyclobacteriaceae > Ekhidna. Next base: position 82 of record CAZWLS010000240.1, read on the forward strand.
AAAACAGAATCAAAAGATTTGGGATACTCAAACCAAACGCCTACTATTAAATCTTGCCATTCCATTAGTTGCAGGCGGAATACTTTGCATAATGCTGCTAGATAAAGGCTATGTAGGCATTGTAGCACCGCTCACTCTGGTCTTTTATGGTCTAGCTCTTATAAATGCAAGCAAGTACACCCTTGATGAGATTCGGAGTCTTGGTTTATTGGAAGTTGCTTTAGGTCTAGTTGCAATTCAATTCATTGGATATGGTTTACTATTTTGGGCCATTGGATTTGGTGTACTTCATATCGTATATGGTGTCATCATGCAATTGAAATACAAATCGTGAAAGAACTACTCAAAGACTTAGACAAAGCTTTTGAAAACAAAATCAGGCTTGGCATTATGTCAGCGTTGGTAGTCAATGAGTACCTCGACTTTAATACACTAAAAAACCTGATTGATGTAACAGATGGCAACTTGGCCAGTCACCTTAAATCATTAGAAAAGAAAGAATACGTAGCCTTCAAAAAAGAGTTTTTAGACAGAAAACCAAACACCAAGTATCATGCAACCAAAAAAGGAAAAGAAGCTTTTAAAAGACACATTCAAGCAATTGAAAAACTACTGAAATAATATTTTTTTATCCAAACACTTTGAATTTCAAAGTACTTTTAATTATCTAAAATATGAATACAGAAAACACTCCAATGTCAAGGGCGAACAGCTTGCTAAAGAATTCTGTGATGTTAAAATTGATCACAATCACGATTCTCATGCTCCTACTGCTCATACCAGCTTCGATGATCAAATCGATCATTCAAGAACGGGAACAACTAAACAATGAAGCCACCAATGAAGTGAGCTCAAAATGGGCTGAAGAGCAATTGGTAAATGGACCAATTCTAACAATTCCATTGACTTACGAATATGAGCAAGAAGACAAAAAGTATTTAAAGACTAAATACTGGCATATTCTTCCTGAAAATCTAGACATAAACGGGGATGTTACTCCGGAGAAACTCAAAAGAGGGATATATGAGGTAGTGGTTTATAAATCCAAATTGAATGTTTCCGGAGATTTCATAATAAACCAAAAACCAGACCAGCAAAATCTTAAAGCCATAAGATACGATCAAGCATTTCTCACCATTGGAATCTACGATCTCAGAGGGATTAAAAATCAAATAAGGCTGAATTGGAATGGAAAGGACTTAAAAGCAAAACCTGGATCTATCATTCCAGACTTAATATATTCTGGAGTAACCATTTCTGTTCCTAACGTCAAAGAATTGCTCAGCAAAAGCATAGACTTCAACTTCTCGCTTGACCTCCAAGGAAGTAGAAATCTCTCATTCACACCCTTAGGTAATACAACAGTCGTCAATTTAAGGTCTCCCTGGCCATCCCCTTCTTTTGACGGTAACTTCTTACCCGATGAGAGAGAAATCACTGAAGAAGGATTTACCGCCTCATGGTCGGTATTACAACTAAATAGAAATTATCCTCAATCGTGGATTGGAGATAGTCATAAAGAAAATCTGGAATACTCCGCATTCGGTGTCAACCTTATTCTCCCGCTGGATGATTATCAAAAATCTTATCGATCTGCCAAATATGCAGCCATGTCGATTGCATTGACATTCTTGATCTTCTTTCTTGTAGAAGTACTGAATAAGCGTAAGATTCATCCATTTCAATATGCATTGGTGGGCCTTGCATTATGCTTATTTTATGTGCTTTTAGTCTCCATTTCAGAGCATTCCAATTTCAATTTTGCCTATGGCATCTCTACGCTTGGAGTAGTCACCATGATTTCGCTTTACTCATTGAGTGTATTCAAAAAAATCAAGCTATCGATGCTTCTTCTGGCTACCATTACAGCCATTTACGGATTCCTCTTTGTAACACTTCAGCTTGCAGACTATGCTTTACTGATGGGTAGTTTAGGACTTACAGTAATCCTTGGTTTGACAATGTATTTCACCAGAAATATCAACTGGTATCAACTTAATATCGAAACAGAGTAAATCAGATGAAGTCATTGAGAAAAATACGAAAGTACCTTCCCTCCATCCTATTCTTTTCATTTATCGTTTGGATGATCATTCAGGCGGATTTAGATAAAAGTAATCCACTTATGAGACTAGGAAGGACAGTGCCTTTTGGGGACAAAATCGGTCATTTTATCCTCTTCGGTACCATGGCTTTGTTATTGAACATGGCGATTAAATTTAAGAGAATTCATGTCTGGCGACATGAATTCTACTTAGGTTCAATAATCGTTCTATGTTTTGCAACCATAGAAGAATTTTCGCAACTAGCATTCCAAAGTCGAACATTTGATGTCGTAGATATGATTTTCGATGTGCTTGGCATTATTACACTCTCTTCAGTTGCATTTCGAACCATTATTATTCGGATGATAGATGGATTAAAACCTGAACATCATGAAAAATGAATCAAAGCAAAACCAATCGGATTCCTCCATCTGGAATCCGGTCAAATGGGTCTTTGGTGCAATCGTTTTTGCACTTGGAGTAATGAATATCCTTCGTGGAAATGACCCTGTTTTAGGAGTTACTATGATTTTTGTTTCAGCTCTATACTTCCCTCCTTCTTATGATCGAATAAAGGAAGTCTCCGGCATTTCATTGCACTATTTCCTACAAATAGTTTTAGCACTAATAATTATCTGGATAAACATAGCTGTGGGTGCTGTGAGTGAAGGATACTATCCAGAAATCACCGGATAATTAATGTTAATTCTTAATAAGTTTTCCTTCAAAAACACTTCCATCTATCATCTCCAGGCGCAAGACGTACTGACCCGATGGGAGATCTGTAACTGATATTTGATGAGAATCAATGGCGGTCAAAGATTTTAGTCTTCTCGCATTCAAATCATAGAAGTCCAGTCGCTTTAATTGGCTTACATTGACGCCTTCAATGTTCAGCAAATCAGTCACAGGGTTCGGGTATACAAGAACTTGAATATCTAATAAATCCGGAGCAACTTGAATAATAGGCGAATACTCATAGCTTTCATCAAAATCCACCATCTTAAGTCTATAATAGTGAATGCCGGGAAGAATGTTTCTGTCCTCAAACTGATAGTTGCGCCGTTCACTACTATTCCCATGGGCTTTCACACTACCAATAGATCTAAAACTGACACCATCTTGACTATGCTCAACCTGAAAATAATCCGAATTGATCTCAGTCAATGTTGTCCAGGCTAGTTCGTTGTTATTGCCATTTTTCTTCCCCTTAAACTCAATAAGATCAACAGGCAAAGGATTAGACATTACATCAATTGAATAAATCGAAAAGGCGCTAAAATTTAAAGTTTGACCTGTGACGGTAAAGGGTCCAGGCCCAGATGAAGATAACAATGATACTACTTCCCAATCAGAGCCATCAAAACGAGTCATCCCGAGGTCTGCTGGATCTGTTGCATTATCTCCCGTATTTACCTGTAATGCAACATCGGTAGTACCTGGAACTCCTGAAGCCACGTCAATATCCCAATATCTGAAATTGAGCACACTCTCAATTGTACCAGCAGGATCCCCACTTGCATCTCCAATCAAATTTGTAATATCAGGATTCGTAGCTCCACCTCCCATTGGAGTCGATCCAAAAACATGTCCTACCTGAAAAGTTGCTGTTGTAGTTGGGGATAAACTTGTCGGCCTGTAATAACCCTCATCGCCTACGTGAAATGTAAAAGTTGTAGAGCCTGTAACAGAGGATTCTATTTTCCCTTCAAAATACGTATCTGATGCATAAGATGAACCATTAACTGTTGATGGTAAAACAAATACAGGATCATCAGACTTATCTCCATCTTCCTGATCGATATCAAAAATCCCGTTGGTCATTGTAAGTGAATTGTTGATAGTGATGGTATTCCCAACAACACCCAGATTACCCCCATTTATTGTAATGTCATCAATGCTTGTTCCTGATTCTGGTGCTATCGAAATGTTCTTATCTATCGTAATAGATTCTGAGTAGGTACTAAGAAGTAGTGTGAGCGTGCCATCCGCAGCTAAAAGATCGTACCCTTCCTGAAGTCTACCTCCAGCAGTTTGTGTCCCAGTTGGTGTAACTGTCAACGCACTAAGATCTCCCTGAAATCCATCTGTAATTAGGTCCGTATCTGTACCTAATCCCAGATAAGGTGTAAAATCATTGGAGTTTACAGCTGTATTGATGGTTGCTGCATCGGTGCTGTTAAAATAGTTACCCGAAAGATCTATACCTGAAGTTTCTGCTATAAATCCATTTCCGTTATCATTAAGATTGCTTCCGCTCACAGTTAAGCTAGCCCCTGTAAATTCATGCAAGCCGGAAACGTAATAGTCATTGGGTATATCTTCTGGAGAACTTAATGCAGCAGGGTTAGTAATAAAGCAGTTAGAAACAGTAGTAGATGAGTTTTCTCGCGCAACAACGCTAAATCCGGGATTTCCCATTATCGCATGAGGGTCAAATCCATTTCCTGTAATTGAGGATTGCGTAATACTTGTAGTAGCATCTCCTCCTCTGGTGTATATCCCACGATTCGAATTATCATGAATATTACAGTTGGTAATAGTGGCATCTATACCAGCACCATCGCTTGCAGTAGGAAAATCTCCAACTATGATACCCGAATTATTAGAGGCACCATTCCCGACACCTGAAATATCCAGATTATCCATGGTAATGGTAATATCATCGGAACCACTTCCTCCAGCGGTTACGACATACACTCCAACTTCTGTATCAGGGCTTGTAACATCTGTATCGGTTACAAAGCTCGACATAGTCACATTTTGGATAGTCAGTTGGGATGGACTAAAACCTCCTATACCATCAAAATTCACAGGAATGATACCAGCGGTGCACCCTGTGTAACTGCCGCCATCGATTACAGCCTCAGCACTTGAAGTCAATGCGTAGGTAGCAATGCCAGTTCCTGCATTTGCCAAATTGTTAGAAGTAAGGTTGGCATCTGCGCTACCTGAAATCGTCGACAGAATAATACCTACACTACCCGAAGCCGCATTTAGAGGATCTTCAACTGCAAGCATTGATACCAAATTGTTCGTCACATCAACGGTACCAGATGAAGAACCAGCCACTTGTATTCCTGTTGTATTTGCATATACAATATTGTTGGTAATTGTTACCCCACCAGTAACAGTAGCAACAATTCCTGTTGTCGCATTAGAAGTAGAAGCATCAGTTCCAATTTGAATGCCGTCTACGGTCACATCATTGGCTGATATCGTTAGTATCGTAGAGGTAGCTCCAGCATCAATCAACGATTCCGCACCTCGAGATCCACTGCCTGCCACACCTTGATTGGCTCCATTCAGTGTAAGTGCTTTGGCGATAGTAGGATTCTCTGAATAGCTTCCTGAAACAAGCGTTACTGTACCTCCAGTTAAGGCGATATCAATGCCAGATTGTACCAATTGAGCCGGATCGCCACCTGACCCATCACCAGTATCATCCGGAGCAGAGGCATCAACAAATACTGTTGATCTTCCATTTTCGGATCCCATAGTTGAAATTACTTGCCTGAGATCATTCACGTCATTGCCTGTATCCGTCCCATTAGAAATTCTGCCTACCGATTCATCATCTACACTGCCGGCATTACCACTTGGTCCTTCATCGCCAGCACCATCACCTTGTGGATCCGAACCTATCTCAATTTCGTCAATCAAGGTTGCTGTATTGTCCCTAAGTATAATGTGGACACTATTCGTCATGTTTTCACTTGAAAGCGGATTACCAAGGACTAAGTAGTCCCCCGCTTGGGTGTTTGTAAATGAACCTGTTCCGAAATAAGTAGAAATTTGAAATGCACCTGTACCAGTAATGTCTCTGCCGGTTAGGTCACCACTAAAGAATCCACTGTCTGTAATTTCAATGGTCCAGTTTGTAAGATCTACCCCACTGGCTGTGATGTACAATTCGATCCATTCATCAGTAGAAGAAACGGTACCAACTCCGGGTGTGCCATTGAAATCATTGGCACTCCAGTCCTGTTGCGGATCTGTAACTACTTCGTTGATTACTACTTGAGAAAATGTACTCGTTTGAAATACGAATACTGCTAGCAATACAATTCCTATCCGTAAAACCGACGATTTAGCGGCAGTAAAGACAGAAAATGCATCACTTATGCTGGTGGAAATAAGTGAAGTCATAACCTGGTGAGTTTATATGACAGTTAAAATACTGAAAATCAAGCAGAAGTCTAAGCTTTCTACATTAAGATCTGGTCAAATCTAAATTTTCTCTATTTATAAAGTCCTGTATTTTTCTTTAAATCATCCTATAGATTTTGCCACATTCTTCGCAATTCAAAAAGGTAACCCCTACAAAATAGCATAATCGTAAAAGCAACTACACATATTTTCATAATACGCTGATAATGAGATTATTCACACCAATTCAATGCAAATAATATTTTATATATTTCGCATATAAACACATATATAGTATATATAACTGTATATA
>CAZWLS010000241.1:0-6588 GCA_964634415.1 uncultured Roseivirgaceae bacterium
ATCCCCAGGTCATGTTTTGAATTAATTTCCCAGACAGAGAGCGGCACGCCCAGCTGGGAATTATAACTTCTTGGACTTCTAACGACGTTCATTAGCGGAGAAAGCATGCTAAAAAGCCACTCTTTAACAATGGTTTTTCCGTTACTTCCGGTTATAGCCACCACAGGTATATCAAACTTTCTCCTATGGTGCCGCGCAATTTTTTGAAGAGCAGTTAAGGTATCCTCAACTAGGATCATATTACCATCGAAGCCTTCAATTTTGACTTCCCTCTCAACTACAAATTGATTTACACCTTTAGCGTAGAGTTCTTTTACATAAGCGTGACCATCATGATTTTCTCCGGTAATGGCAAAAAATAAACTTTCCCCATATCGATGGGCTTTTCTACTATCCGTAAGTAAATGGGTAATAGGCTTGCTTTGACTAGAATATAGTACTTTGCCTTTCGTAATATCAACAAGCTCTTCAAATTGAAGCATAATCAGCACCCGGTAAAGTTTAGACTAAAATAGCGATTTAAAGGGACCCTTGAATAACAATTTACTGCTATTCCAAATTTAGAGTCATTTCATATTGATCAAGTTCATTGACGAAACCCAGGCGTTCAAAAAATGATAAAGTTTCTCTTGCCTGGTCGCTAACATTCAGTATAGTCAAAGCCTTTTGAGTGCTGGTTTCGTATACATATTTAATAAGGGCAGAACCAATACCCATTTGGCGAGTAGAAGCGTCAACACCTATTTGACTTATTCTTCCACTAGAGGGCTGAAAAATGGCATAACCCACACAATTTCCTTCATGTCGCGCCTCTACCACTGTTTCATTAGCTAGATTGTGTAGCAGCATTTTGGATGAATCAAGGAACGAAGGTGTGTAGCTGTTAAAACGATCATACGTTTGAAAGTTTGGACTATTGACATTAAAAATCTCCAGCCTAACTTTCAATTTGTCAGTTGGGGTTAGTACTTCTGAATTTAGCTTGAAGCACTTGAGTAATTGACTCTGTTTGAAACCTACTTTCTCATATATTTTAATGGCACGCTCATTTTGAACAAGTACTTCTAATACGCTTTGAGATATACCTGCTTCTTTTAACTTGGGAATCAGGATGTCATACATTTTTTGTACGAGCTTATTTCCTCTATAACTTGGCCGCACACCTGTTCCTCCATTGTAAGCGGTTTTTCTACCCTGATAATAATTGATCGAGGTGAAAATGAATGCGATGAGTGCCCCACTATAATCAAAAGCACCGCATGACAAAGGGAAATCGATATTGAGCTTATGTACAAACTTTCGCACAAACTGTTCTTTGGACAGGCGAAAAGGAACAGGATAATCTGAGAAAGCGTCTAGAAACGTGAGGTACATTTCCGTTACTTCATTGGCTTTTAAATTTCTAATATCAAAATGCTCCTTCATAAATATGTCAAATCAGTTTAGCACCATTCGGAACAGGTTTATCCACGGAGGCCAGTACAATTCTACCCTCTTCGTCGGCAAACCCTGTGACCAGTAATTCAGATATGAATGGGCCGATCTGTTTTTTAGGGAAGTTTACTACACATATAACCTGTTTCCCAACCAATTCTTCAGGTTGATAAAGCTGTGTGATTTGTGCACTTGATTTTCGTATACCTAGCTCCTCTCCCAGATCTACCCATACCTTATAGGCGGGTCGGTGGGCCTCAGGAAAAAGAGAGGCTTCTACAATCGTACCGACTCTTAAATCCACTTTTTCAAAATCTTCCCAGGTTATGTGCGTCATAGAAAATAATTCAAACGTTTGCAAAAGCTGCTTATTATCGAGATAAAGTTGCAACTTTTTGAGTTATTGTGCGTATATTAGTGGACCGTTTTAGGAACCATGAATCGAAACCTAAGCAATTTATCGCTTCTTTTAGTATTGGTCGGCAGCTTAATGTGTGTTACAACATATAGTAGTGCGCAAGAGGGTGGATTAATACTCGAAGATCCTACCCAAGAAAAGAGAGAGGTTATGCCTTCCTCGGAAGAGGAAGAAATGGAGCTAAAAGATCAGCCGGTTCTCAAATCTAAAACTACCGTGGTTAAAAGTAGCGAGTCATCGTCAACAGATCAAGCCACTTCTTCTAACAAATCTGATGCTTTGAAACCCGCTGCTAATACTGCTGGCGAAAAAAAGGAAGTTCAAGGTGATGAAGAGTCAGTGCTTACTTTCAATTTCCTCTATTACATCATTCAGAAGTTCAAGTTTGCTGAAGTCATAGATCAATAGTGCTAACTATTGTTCGAATTAATTACATCATTTTAAGACCTAAATAGCTTTTAATCACAATAAGTGAGGTGATAGATGATATCTACTTGTTTAGAATTGTCCGGTATTTATCTGGTGTTATTCTGCTTCAACAGCAAACTTTTCCAATTCTTTTAGACTGATTCTACCTTCATAGAAGGCTTTTCCAAAAATTACGGCGAATACGCCCATGTCATTAAGCCTTTCGATATCTTCTACATTTCTCACACCACCGCTTGCCAGAACGCAGATGTCTGGAAACCTCTTCATGATTTCTTCATACAACTCGAATGAAGGGCCTTCCATCATCCCATCTCTTGATATATCGGTTGTCTTAACGTATTTGAGACCACGAGAATAAAAGTAGTCTATATGCTCAAAAATATCCAGGTCTGTGTTTTTCAGCCATCCTCTAATAGCTATTTTGCCATTCAGCGCATCTGCGCCCAGTGTAATTTTTTCTCTACCATAGGACACAATCCAAGAAGCAAAAAGCTCTTTGTTACTTGCAGCAATACTTGCAGCAGTGATATAGCTCGCCCCATACTCATAGGCTTTGCTTATATCCCCATCAGTATGTATACCTCCCGTGAAATCTATTTTTAAGTCAGTAAAGCCAGCAATGGCTTCAAGTATGTGATAATTTTTGGGCTGTCCTCGTTTAGCCCCATCCAAATCTACCAAGTGAACCACCTTGATACCGTGATCTTCGAAACTTCTGGCAAGATCAACAGGACTTTCATCATATACCTTCTCCTTACTGAAATCACCTTGAGAAAGACGAATCACTTTTCCCTCATTAATTGCTATAGAAGGTATTATTTGGATCATTTTTAGTGTTGGTTTTAATGTTGATACAAAGCTAAGATCCACACCCCGAAAGGTTAGTGTATTGTTCCAGAAATTCTGAATAATTATTCCCTCAGAGATCAACCCTTCAAGAGACTATTGCTCACCCTGTCTTAGAGGAACCTTTAAAATACTAAATCTAATGAAAATTAACAAGCTTAAAACCTTCTCCATGGATGGTCAAGATTTGAAGGTTATCGTCTTCCTTGAGGTACTTCCTTAGCTTTGCTATGTACACATCCATACTGCGTGCGTTGAAATAGGAATCGTCTCCCCAAACTTGTTTTAGAGCAGTTTTTCTATTTAATGTCTGATTTTGATAATCCGTTAAAAGGTGGAGTAATCGACTTTCTTTGGTGGTGAGCTTCCTGTCACCACTATCGGAGCTCAATACCTGCTTATCAGGCTCAAAGACGAAGCTACCAAGCTTGTATTTTTGTTGTGCCTGTATTTGTGAGCCTTCTGTTCGTTTTAGAATAGCTTTAATCCTTAATAGTAACTCTTCCATGCTAAAAGGCTTCGTTATGTAGTCATCTGCCCCTATGGTGAGACCTTTTATGGTATCCTCTCTTAATGACTTTGCTGTAAGAAAGACGAATGGTATTTTTTTATCTCTTTCTCGAATTGCTTCTGCTAGTGAATATCCGTCCATTTTGGGCATCATAACGTCCAAAAGACAAAGCTGAAAAGTCTCTTCGCAAAATGCCTTGAACCCTTCTTCTCCATTTCTGCATAGTAGAGTGTCATATCCCTTCAAATCGAGATATTCTTTAAGGATCTGCCCTAAATTAGGATCGTCTTCTACAACCAGAATTTTATGACTCGCGCTCATGTTTGAATGGTAAAAATATTTTGAAAGTTGTACCCTGCTGCAATTGCGATTCTACTTGTACACTTCCTCCATGTAGTTCAATAACTTTCTTCACATAACTTAAGCCTAGCCCAAAACCTTTCACATCATGTAAATCTCCAGTGGGAACCCGATAAAATTTGTCGAAAATTCTCTTCAACTGATCTTTTGACATTCCAATACCCTTGTCAGCTATGGATACAATAGTGCCCTTGATGACATTAGTGGTAGAAATAATGACCTGGGGGCTCTCTCTTGAATATTTTATAGCATTATCGATCAGGTTATGAAGAACATTGGTTAGGTGGTGGCTATCACCTACGAGCTCATCCTTGGTCGCATTCAGTTGAAGGTTCAGTTGACCATGGCATGAAGTTAAGTTGACATTTGCTTTATCTACAGTCGTACTTATCAATTCATGAATTCGAATACTCTCGAGCTTCAATTTGAAAATATCTTTATCTAATAACGCCGATTGAAGAACTTTCTCCACTTGATTGGACAATCTTTGATTTTCGTCCCGAATCATTCCCAAATAGCGATTCATACTTTTCTCATCAGCCTTGATATCATTTTCACCCAACATTTCGCAGGCAAGAGCTACTGTTGCGATGGGTGTTTTTAACTCATGGGTCATGTTATTAATGAAATCGTTCTTTATTTCGGAAAGCTTCTTTTGTCTGAATATTATATTAATAGCATACGCAAAGCAACCTACAATAATTAGTATGAAAACAATTGAAGTGGCTAATGTGACCCAAATTTGCTTGACCAAATAACTTCTTTCTGAAGGAAAATTTACCATCAGGTAATTCACATTTCCAATAAGATCATTAGGGAATAAATTTGCCTTTAATTCAGCATTCTTCCATTGGTTGCTGTGACTGAGGTCATTGGTGACTACAACACTATCTGCATCTTCATCCCATACGGCAAACTGGTAATGAATATCAATCCCTTTGTTTTCAAACTCTTGCTGCAGAAGCGAGTCGATCTCATGCAATTCTATTCTTTCAGTGATTCTTCGTGGTCCGTTGAGCATCCGTTCTACCACCACGTTGACCATTTCGGATCGTTTAAGTTTTTTTACCTCCAATTCTTTGACCCCACTCAAACTGTCAACATCTATTGTCATATTGCCAGCCTTGAACTTAGACTTTATTACAATTTTGGCAGTGGAGTCAGCATCATGACTTGTCCATTCAATGCTATCATTCTCTACAATAAAGATATTAGGGCGTCCCGCTCTCTCACTTATTGTGAGCTGCCCTTTCGCATTTTCGAAGCTATTTGTTGAAAAAGTGAAGAAGCTGGAGGTTGTGAAATCCAAAGCCTCATCTTTCTCCAACTTGTCGACTACGACTTTCAAAGACTCATGCACATTTTGTTTGAAGCGTTCTCGATTAGCCTCAAGTGCGTTATTTATCCAGTATACTTGGAAACTTGTCAAGCCTAATAAGGCCAAAGACATTAACGTAATGACTATCCAAATGGTAGATCTCTTCATATTAAATCACTCACTTACTGTGTATAGAGTGGAGGTTATCAGTATCAAAATTACTTGAAATACAGCAGGAAGGTTTCGAATTAACATTTTTTAACGTGCTTTAACAGTTGTTTAACGCTCTAAGAGCATAGGTATAACTAATTTAGACCCATGCAAATTCAAACTAAATAGGAGTCATGAAAAATATTAGCAAAGTTATTTTGGCCTCACTTTCTCTACTCTTTTTTGTCAGCCTGAGTCTGCAGGCACAAGATGAGGACAAGACCATCAAAGAGGACAAAACGATAAAAATTAAAATCAAGAAAGAAATAAATGGCGAAACCACCACCATTGAAAAGACTTACAAGAGCTTAGAAGAGATGAAGAATGATCCAGAGTTGAAGGATTTGAATGTACAAATACATGGGGCTAATGGATTTTTCTTTTCTGATGATGAGGACGGTAAGATTGAAGTAATTATTGATGAATTGCAAAAAAAAGAAGGAGAAGGCAATGTTTTCTTCTTTAAGAGTGATGACAATGATTTTACATGGGAAGGATCTTCCGATGAGATAAAAGTGATTAAAGGTGATGATGGTAAGGTCACGGTTTTAAAAAATGGTGAACCAGTGGAAGGGGATGCTAATGTCACTATACATAAGATAGATGGGAACGACCTTGATGATGTAAAACATATAAAAATCAAAAAGAAGGAGGACGGTAGCAAAGTTGTGATTCTGGATGATCGTGAGATTGAGATAGGAGATCATGATGGTACTGAAAAACAAGTAGAGGTAATAGTCAATTCATTCACAACCGACGATGGTGAAAGTGTAGAGAAATCAATCGAAATATTTATCGAACAGAAGAAAATCAGTATTGAAGACCTCTCTTTCAAGGATGAGTCTTTGAAGTCTTTAAATTTGGATAGTAAGAGGGAACTAAGGTTGCAAGAACTTACCTACTACCCAAACCCTACTGAGGGCGCATTCAAGCTAAATTTTCAGGGCAAGTCAGTTCCAACTGAGATCAGGATTGTCGACTTAAATGGCCAAACAGTTTTCCAGGAAGTGCTATCCGACTTTTCAGGTCAGTATAGCAAAGATATAGACTTAAGTAATCAAC
>CAZWLS010000242.1:0-6537 GCA_964634415.1 uncultured Roseivirgaceae bacterium
CTCTCCCAATTGAAATTTTTTCATTTTTTTAAAAGGTTAAAAGGCGAGCGGTTTGCATCAATTTTTATTAATTCAATTTTTTCTCTTAATAAATGATTGAGCTATGCTCATAATTAATTCCTATTTGTAGTGTTTACGAAGTAAAGGAAATTTGGTTATAAATTCCTATTTGTAGTAAAATTATTTTTTCTATTGATTTCTACATTTGCGAGATGAAAGCAGCATCACTAGCAGATATAAAGAGGGAATTGAAGCAAAGAAGTTATGATGAGCTCGTTGCAATTTGTCTACGACTTGGACGGTTCAAGAAAGACAATAAAGAACTACTGACGTATTTGCTATTTGAAGCCGGAGATGAAACTTCCTATGTCAAACTGCTAAAGGAAGACGTTGATGATATGATGGATGAAATAAACATGAGTCACCTCTATTATGTCAAAAAAGGTCTTCAAAAAATTGTAAGAGCGTTAAACAAGTCATTAAGGTATTCGGGAAATAAGCAGACCGAAGTGGAGGTGAGATTATATTTCTGTCGATGCATCATGGAATCGGGAATTGCTATTGAGCGACATACCACAATAAACAATTTATACCACCGCGAAATCAAACGAATAGAAAAGGCAGTAGCTGGATTACATGAAGACTTGCAAGCAGATTATCGATATGAAATTGAACGCTTAGGCAGTTAGTTTTTAAAGCTAGAATAGGTAAGTTTTCTCCAAATAGATTCGAGTGGACCTTGCTTGTGAGTCCTCATCCAAAGCCAACTAAAGGTTAATTGGATTGCCCAGATTATAATTACAATGATCATAAGTTCATATCTGGTATACTGATTGAATTGTCCTAATCCGAATCCATAAAATATCAACCCAAGCAATGTGTTCTGAAAAATGTAATTGGTCAAAGCCATTTGACCTATTCGTGAAATCAGGTTGACTTTCGACTTTATAAATTTCTGATATATGCCATTTAGAATAAGTACATAGCTTATGCCAAGTAATTCTTTAGGAAATGTAAATAGCAGCCCTTTCCAAAGACTTAATATTGGAACATGGTATTCATACGTCCAATGATAATATCGAATGTAGTTGATCCAGAGACTCAACAAAAGAAGAGAGATCGAGATGACCCAATAGTATTTCCATTTTCTGTAGTCATTGAAAATGCCTGATTTGTAAAGTATGATTCCAAGAATCATGACGATTAAAGATCGAAGCAAAAGCCCTTTGTGATACCATTGCCCATCGTGAACAGAAGCGTGTTCATAAGTTTCTTTAAGTCCAGTTAAATAGGTCTTCTTTTTGGGTTCATATGTAGCTGTATCAGGCTTTTTTAATTGAATTTGACCTTCCCAATATTTAACTCTTTTTTCATCTTCCGTGCTTAGCGCTTCTTTAGGGAGACTTAATGCGTTTGTGTACTTGGAATAGCTCGCCTGTCTTCGATCAGTTTGCTCGTAAGATTTGACAAGCAGGAGGGATGCGAAAAGACAAATTATTAGCACAAGTTTTCTATTTGAAATAGACCGAAAGGGCATCAATATCAAACCGCAAATTGCATAATGATACAAGACATCTCCTTCCCAAATCAGGTAGGCATGTGCAACGCCAATTACAAATAGCCATAAAAGTCTTCTTCCATAAATGTCCATGGCTTTAAGTCCCTTACCCTTGTTTTCGAGTCGTTCAAGAAACATAAAAAACCCTACCCCAAATAGTAGTGCAAACATGGTATAGAACTTCCCCTGCGTTAGGAAATACACCCAAAAACGTGTGGAATGATCAATGGAACTTTCGAATCCAAACTTCCAAGGACTCCATGAATCGGGATAGGCAAAATTTTCTGTGTTGATAAATAAGATCCCAAGAATCGCTATGCCCCTTAGAAAGTCTAGGGAAGGAATTCTATCAACTTGATTTGTGCCTTCAAGGGATTCAATTGATTGAGCATTTGTCACGCTACAATTATAACTATATTTATAGTTATAATGTGAATTTAACTTTTGCTATTCATCCCGCAAAGATTCTACAGGGTTAGCTACTGATATTCCATATGATTTTCCAAACACTGTGAAAAATGCAACTAGTAGAATAAGCAACGAAGGAATGATGAAAAGTAAAATTCCTAAATCTATTCTAAAGGCATATTGATTGAGCCACTCGTTTACCAAGTAGAATGTTATCGGAAGTGATATGATTGCAGCAACTCCTACCAAGATTAGAAAATCTGTTGAGATCATAAAAATGATTTGACTCACTTTTGCCCCAAGTACCTTTCGTATCCCGATCTCTTTTGCTCGTTTAGCAACAGAAAAGGAGGCTAGTCCCCAAAGACCAAGGCATGTGATCACTATTGCAAAGACACTAAGTACACTAAACACCCATTGAAATTGTTGGTCTGTTTTATATAAATGGTCCAATTCCTGATCCAGAAAGAAAAAGTCGAAGGGGTTGTTTGGAAAATGCTCGTGATAGGTAGTTTCGAGGGATTCCATCTGCTTGAGAATGTCCCCATTACCAAGCCGAACGCTCATATATCCACCATCATTTCCATAAACAAAGATCATAGGTATATGCGCAGATTTGACCCCAATTTGATGGAAGTTCTTGATCACACCGAGTACCGTTCTTTCCTCTCCCCAAAATTTTGTTTTCCTACCCACTGCTTCATCCGGATGGCTTAATCCCCAAGATTTGAGCGCTTCTTCGTTTACCAAGATGTGTTTGAAGTTGTGCTCTTCTGAAAAGTTTTGCCCCGCCACAATTTCCATTTCCAGCGCCGGAACGAAATTGGAATCAATTGCATAAAGGAAGAAATTGTTTCTGTACTCTTTTGGAGAATCAATCAGGTTTATGTTGGTTGTACTGCCCATCTCCGCTGTTGGCATTCCTGGAACACTTGTTGAGAGAGCTATGGATTGATAATTTGGATTGGACAGCAACGAGTTTCTAAATGGAGGGAATTTTTCAGCGAGGTTTCTGCCAGAAGGAGAATGAATAACGACGACTTTTTCAGATTCCATTCCCATATCTTTTTGCTGCATGAATTTGATTTGTTGTACAGCGGTAAGCGTCTGAATCAATAAAAAAAGAGCGATTGCAAATTGAAAAACCACTAGAGTTTTTCTCAACCAAACTCCGTTTTTAGAAGTTGAAAACTTTCCTTTCAGAACCGCTGAAGGCTTAAAGCCACTTATAACAATCGCAGGAACAATCCCAGAAAGCAGAGTGCTACTGACGATCAATAATGCGAAAATCGACCAGAAAAAAGGAGTGAAAATAAGATCAGTGGATTCAGAGATTCCTGCAACTTCCTTTAGCTTGTCATTAAAAAACGAGACAAGCAAAATTGTAAAAGAACCGGAAACCAAATTGATAAGCACTGACTCCAAGAAGAACCGAATTCTAAGTCGTGTAACAGATGCACCTACAATCTTTCTTATCCCTACTTCCTTAGCTCTGTCCATCGCTTTGGCTGTAGATAGGTTTACATAGTTTAAGATGGCGATGACAATTACTAATAAAGCAATTCCTAGTAAAAAGAACACGACACGTGCATCTCCATTTTGTTCTGGCTCATATGTCTTATTAGAGTAAAGATGGATATCTGTTACTTTTTCACAAATGATCTTTTCGTCTTCTATCAATTCTTGGTCGGTGAGTTTTTGTGAAAAAGCACTTAGATCAGCTTTAAACTGTGGATATGAAGCTTCATTGGACAGCAGAAAATAAGTGAAAGTGTCGTTGCTATCCCACGGATCTTCCCTTTTGTCCAGATACTTTTTCATTGTCGAATAAGAAGCGAGCAAGTCGAATTTTAAATGAGTATTCTCAGGAACCGCATTGATTACTCCAGTTATTTTTCCTTTGACATCTTTTGTTAGTTGAATGGATTCACCAACAACATCTGTTCTTTGAAAATATTTTCTTGCAGTATTGGCAGTTAGTATGATATTGTAAGGTTCTGAAAGTGCGGTCTTAGGATCCCCGTGTAATAGTTCATATCCAAATAGATCTAAGAAGCTAGGATCTACAGCGTACATGGATCTTTCTCGAAATTTCTTTTCATTCACCTCAATTACTAACTCCATCATACCAAAAGCGCGAGTAAATTCTTCTGCACTAGCTAATTCTTCTTTTATCATTGGCCCGAGCTGATGATAAGTTTCGCAATCTTGATCGACTACTACCTCGCCGTCTAGATAGTCCATTGTGATTCTGACAACTCTCTTACTGTTGGAATTGTAATCTTCGTAGCTCAGCTCGAAGTTGACGTAGGAGAGAATTAGCAGAGCGATTGTCATTCCTGAAGTAAGCCCTAAGATGTTTATGAATGTCTGCAGTTTTTCTTTTCGCAGCACTCTAATTGAGGTTTTAAAGTCGTTTAACATGCCGTAATTATTGAGTTTTTTGAGTCCTTTGATTTTTTTTACTAGTCCTGGTCTAAAAAGCTTTAGTACATCCTTAGTAAGCGCCCAATTAGCACTAGTTCTTCCTTTGGATTTAGCTTTTAATACATAAAGTTCAATTAGGTCTCCTTCTATGTATGAATGAAGGTCTGGGTCGCAGAACCAAGCGAGTAAGCGCAATAGAATTTTGGGAGGATGGTTACTCATAGTTCTCCTTTTAATGAGAGCGCCACCTTCGGAATTTGATCATACAGATCATTCCTTACTTGCCTTGAGTATTCAATAGCTCTTTTGCCAGTATCCGTAAGTACAAAGTATTTTTTTGGCCTTCCTCCGCGCTCACTTGTTGATTCTCCTTCTGTCGAGGAGACGTACCCTTTGTCTCCTAATCTTTTTAGTGCAGATTGCAGTGCTCCCACACTCACATTTCTTTTGAGCTTTTCTTCAATCACTAGCTTTATTGAGACACCATAAGCATCTTCATAAAGCACACCAATTGTCAATAAAACGATCTCTTCGAATTCACCTAATTGATACTTCCCCATAGTTTTTTCCTAATTGCAGTGTTGCAATTATGGGGAATAAATAGGTTATTTCCTAATTGTAGTGTTGCAAATCTAAAAAAGAGGTACTCTTCTTACTATTAAAATTTTACAACAGTGTCTTTCAAGTTTTCTTTGATTCTCTGTTTTTCTTCGTCTGAAAAACGATTTCCACTTAGCTCAAGCACAGCTAGTCGTTGAAATCCATTGAGGTTTTCTGGAAGCTTCTCAATGCCATTGTTTCTTAGAAGCAGCACTTTTAGTTCAGGGAGGTTTTCCAACCTTGAAGCAAGGTCCTCAATCTTGAGTGTTGAATTCTTATCCAATACCAAACCATCCAGCTGCTTCATTTGCTGAAGACCTACTGGAATAGTGCTCATCTCATTATCCTCAAGAACCAAAATCTTCAGGGTTGCCATCTTACTAAGTACATCGAAAGCCTTGTTCAGATCCAAACTCGGATTTCCAGTTAGGTGAAGTTCTTGTAGTGCTTTCATATCAGCGAATCTAGCCGGGAGAGATTCAAGTCTATTCTGGCTGAGATATAGGAAGTCAAGATTTTCTATTGAGAGCAAAACATCCATTGCATTGTCCAGATCCAGTATTGGATTACTAGCTAAATCTAGTTCTCTAAGTGCGGGTAGTTTTCCAAGTACCTGAGGTAGCTGGTTAAAATTGTTTCCGCGTAGATTTAAAACCGCTAGATTATTTAAAGTTTGGAGATCATCAGGTAGCGATTCTAGATTGTTATTCTCAACATTAAGGAGGGTAAGTTTAGTCAACTCCCCCAATCTTGATGGTAAATGCTTAAGGCTGCAATCTTTAAGGTAAAGCTGTTTTAAATTCTTGAGTTGAACAATGCGTATCAACTTTTCATCATCAGGACAATTGACTTTCAAGGAAGTTATTTGATCTGGATTTTTAAGAGCGTCTTCGAGGGAATTGGATTCTTGACTTAGTGAAGTGAAATAAGCCATAGATACAATCAAGCAAAAAATATATTTCATGTCTTTACGGTTTGGTAGGTAACTAACTAGTTATCAAAATCCCTGCCATAGAATAGTTACAAATGGGAGTTTAACAAAGACTTAATATTACATTCCACCTATGGGCTATTATTCCATTCTTAAAGAATTGGTGGGATTTGCTTGTGCTGCTTTTATGGTTTGCGTACTGATCGTAATCCATGTTATTGCTACTGTAAAAATCCCAACACTAATGAATGTCTCAAGTGGTACGTTTATTCTGTAGGCAAAATCCTCTAGCCATCTGTTCATTAAAAACCATGCGATCGGGCAAGCCAAAGCAAATGAAAGAATAATGATTTTGACGAACCCCTGGGTTAGCAATAGTAGGATACTGGAGATACTAGCTCCAACCACTTTTCGGATGCAGATCTCCTTTGTTCTTAGGGTAATGGTATAGGCAGAAAGAGATAACAGACCAACAATTGCAATGACTATACTAAGTCCGGAAAAGATTGAAAAAATGGTTGCCAATTTTTTATCGCCTTCGTAATTCAAATCTAGAATATCATCTAAAAAGCGATATGTAAAACTACGTTCTGGTACACTCTTATTCCATTTC
>CAZWLS010000243.1:0-6505 GCA_964634415.1 uncultured Roseivirgaceae bacterium
ATGACTTCTACTGGTTGTGGAAGAATAAAGATGTTAAGCTTCAACTAGGTGGGTCTGATCAATGGGGCAACATTGTAACAGGTACTGAACTTATTAGAAGAAAAGGTCAGGGAGAAGCTTTCGCTATGACTACTCCCCTTATCACAAAGGCTGATGGCTCGAAATTCGGTAAGTCTGAAGGAGGAAACATTTGGTTAGATCCCGAAAAGACTTCTCCTTACAAGTTTTATCAATATTGGATAAATTCTTCCGATGAAGATGTCGAAAAGTATATTAAGATATTTAGCTTAAAAGATCGGGAAGAGATTGAATCTTTGATTTCGCAACATCGAGAAGCCCCTCATCAACGTCTTCTTCAGCGTACATTGGCGGAAGAAATTACTGAACGAGTTCACTCAAAAGCAGAATTAGAAACAGCCATAAAAGCTAGTTCAATTCTGTTTGGTAAGTCAACCACAGAGGATCTGGAAAGCCTTGATGAAAAGACACTATTACAGGTTTTTGAAGGTGTCCCGCAAACTGAAGTAAGTGGTACTGATCTTGAAAACAATGATGTTACAACCTTCCTGAGTGAAACCACCCAAAACATCATTTTCAAATCTAAGGGTGAAGCCAGAAAAATGATTCAAGGTGGAGGTGTAAGTATAAATAAAACAAAGATTCAAGCACCGGATCAATCCGTTGATTTTACCTTGCTGCAAAACAAGTACTTACTCGCTCAAAAGGGTAAAAAGAACTATTACTTGATTAAAGTAAGTTGATCACTTTTTCTTTACTAATTCTTTCTTCTCCATAAGTCTTACAACAACTCCTGCGTCGGACATATTCTCGAGAATAACCTTAAAAAGGAATGTTAGCGGCACAGCCAGTAGCATTCCTGCCGTACCCCAAAGAAATGCCCAGAATACGAATCCGAAAAGTACAGCAACCGTGTTCATTGAGAAAGAATCGCCCATTAGCTTGGGCTCCACAATGTTCCCCATAATCAATTGTACTCCTTCTAAACAGAAAAATATAATTAGCACTTGAGATACTGAACTTGAATCGATGATTCCAAGGACTAATGGTGGCACAATCGCTATTAGAGAACCAATGTAGGGAATGTAGTTAAGTACAAAAGCTAGGAATCCCCAGAGTACTGCGTAATCAATTCCAAAAATCCAGCAGATTAAACCAATGGAAATTCCTGTTAAAACACTCACTAAGGTCTTCACCTTGATATACGAACCAACGGAGTCCTTTATTCTATGAAACATCTCCATTGACTTTCCATTGTCTTGATCTTTATCTCCGGTACCAATCAAATAGCTAATGGTTTGATCATACTGAGTAATGGCGCCAAGTAAACCCGCGAAATAAAGAATTGTCATCAGAAGCTCTGCAGCTTTTCCGCTGACTGTGTTAATAAATGAACCAGACACTGTCCAAAACTGACTAGTCTGCAACATATCCGCTACCAGTGTTCTAAGCTCTCCTTCCTTGAATGTTATTCCAAAATAAATAGTGTAATCATTTATAAATGGTCTCAAGTCATTTGAGATACTATCAAGAATAGCATCGCTGTTTTGTACCAAAGCCTGTATGACATTGAACAACCCAAATCCGATAAAGAAGAATACTGTCATTGTAACCAATGTTGTTAATGCAATACTGATACTAACAGAAAAAATTCTTTGGAAGAGATTCACTAAAGGCTGAAAAAGGACTGCAAAAAATAAGGCGAAAAAGAGAGGGATTAACAGGTTAGATAATTCCCTCATTAAGTAGAGTACAGCAATCCCTAAAAAGATCATCATGATAATCTTGATATGGCGAAGAGAACGTTCCATTTCTGATTGTGAATTCATGATCGCAAAATAATTGAATTCATACTGGAAACGGCTAACTTTATTAAGATTCCAAAAATGCTTCTCATGAAAAATTTCACTTCTATCTCCGTTCTTTTTTTATTACTGCTTAGTTGTACTGGTCAAGAAATACCCAATAGAGCTTTTCAACTTAATACTGGAGTTTTGGCAGCGCCAGAGCATCAACGTTCCGAAGCTACTATTCTCGGGTTTGATTCAAATGGTAAGATCGTTACGTTAAAAGAAGGTACAAATGATTTTATCTGCATTGCTGACGACCCAGGTAAAGAGGGTTTCAGCGTAGCTGCTTACCATAAAAGTCTTGAACCATTTATGTCAAGAGGAAGAGCACTTAAAGAGCAGGGATTAAATGCAAAAGAAGTATTTGATAAGAGAGAAGAAGAAGTAGCTGAAGGGTCCCTGGAGATGCCCGATAGAGCAACACTATATGTGACCACCGGCGATCTCAATGAGGAAACCGGAGACGTTGAAAATCTTTATACAAGGTATGTTGTTTATATACCTTATGCCACCGAGGAATCAACAGGAATGCCCCTAAGCCCTCCGGCTCCAGGTGCGCCTTGGATAATGGATCCTGGAACCCATAGGGCACATATTATGATAAATCCACCAAAAGATTAATCACATTACAACGGGCCAGAATATAATATCTACGCGTCGATTTCGTCTTCTTCCCTCCCATGTTCTATTGTCATAAACAGGGTTGAATTGACCAAAATCCCGTTTCTCGATTTGATTTGACTTAAAGTCTAAATACAATAACTGTTGAATAACGGCGTCTCCACGCATCTGAGATAGCCATTCATTGTATTCAGCACCTCCAATATTGTCTGTGTGACTATGGATAGTGATTGTATAGTCTCGTATATCTTGCACAGAATCAACAAGTTGCTTCAATTCTTCTATTTGATATTCATCAATGTAATAGCTCCCTCCTCCAAAATATATGCTTTTTAGAATATAGGCTTGCTGTTGATCCTGAGCATAAGAAAAGGATGAAAAAACAACAAAAACTATTGCAGCAAGAATACGCATTGCATTAAATAAACGGACTAAGAAGTACCTTGTTTCGATCATCCATCTTTCCTTTCAACCATTCATCATTTATCACTTCTTTGATCTCCCTTAACCTCTTTAAATTACTGTAACTCTTAAAATCTGAAACCTAAAAGATATGAAGAACAAATTACTCATCATACTTCTTTCAATCAGCTCTTCGGTTTTTGCGCAAAAGCTGAATATGGAAGATTTCAAAAATATGGCACCTCGAAATATTGGTCCAGCTGGTATGTCTGGTAGGGTTACAGCAATAGATGTTGTAACCGAAGATCCAGATATAATATATATCGGATCCGCTTCTGGTGGTGTTTGGAAGTCAACCAGTGGTGGCATTGATTGGCAGCCAATATTTAATGATCAAACCACAGCCTCTATCGGTGCAGTGGCAATCCAGCAATCTAATCCCTCTGTTGTTTGGGTAGGAACGGGTGAAGGGAATCCGCGTAATTCACTTAATGGTGGAGATGGGATTTACCGAACATTAGACGGAGGTAAAAACTGGCAAAAAATGGGGTTAGAAAAAACCCGTCATATTCATAGAATTATCATTCACCCGAATGATCCAAATACGATCTATGTTGGAGCCATAGGTTCCCCATGGGGAGAACATGAAGAACGTGGTGTTTACAAAACTACGGATGGCGGAAAAACATGGGATAGAATATTATTCAACAATATCCGAACAGGTGTTGCTGATCTAGTAATGGATCCTAGTAATCCAAATAAGCTAATGGCAGCTATGTGGGAACATAAGCGAGATCCATGGTTTTTCAAATCAGGTGGTCCTGGATCTGGTCTTTACATAACGCATGATGGTGGAGACACTTGGGAAAAACGTACTGATGAGGATGGTTTACCGAAGGGCGAACTTGGAAGAATTGGGATAGCTATAGCTCCTTCAAGACCTAACGTGGTCTATGCACTAATAGAATCCAAAAAGAATGCACTCTATCGTTCTGACGATGGTGGTTTTAAATGGAGAAAGATCAACGATAAAAATGACATTGGTAACCGACCATTCTATTACTCTGAGATATATGTAGATCCAGTTAATGAAAATCGAGTATATAGCATTTTCACTTATGTCAATGTTTCCGTCGATGGAGGTAAATCATTTACTCAGTTGATGGGGGCTTATGGTGTAGACAATGGCGTTCACCCAGATCATCACGCATGGTATATCCACCCAAAAGATCCTAACTTCATGATAGATGGTAATGATGGGGGACTTAATATCACCAGAGATAGAGGTGAAACATGGAGATTTGTATCCAACCTCCCAGTAGGTCAATTCTACCATATCAGTGTGGATAATGAAACTCCCTACAATGTTTATGGAGGTATGCAAGACAATGGATCTTGGGCAGGACCTGCTTATGTATGGAAAGCGCAAGGAATTAGAAATCATTACTGGCAAGAGGTTTCGTTTGGAGATGGCTTTGATGTGCTACCTGATCCTAGAGATAGCAGGTATGGAATCTCTACAGCACAACAAGGGTACGCTTCTATTTATGACAGAAAAACTGGATACAATGAAAGTGTAAGACCCACCTACCCTGACGGTGATGTCGAATTGCGATTCAATTGGAATGTTGGTATGGCTAGAGATGCTCAAAATCCAGCAGTAGTTTATTTTGGAAGTCAATTCGTTCATAAAAGCACAGATAGTGGACAAAATTGGGAAATCATCTCCCCTGACCTCACTACAAATGATCCTGAAAAACAAAAACAAGGTGAAAGCGGTGGCTTGACAATGGATGCAACAGGCGCTGAAAACTATTGTACCATTATTGTAATAGAGCCTTCTTCATTAAACTCAGACTTGCTATGGGTAGGAACTGATGATGGTAACATTCAAATTTCTCGAAATGGTGGTGATAGTTGGACCAATGTAGGAAATAATTTACCTGGATTACCATCAGGCACTTGGATTACTCAAATTAAAGCATCGAATAAGAACGAAGGAGAAGCGCTAGTTGTCGCTAACGATTATCGCAGATTCAATTACACTCCATATGCATATCGTACTAAAGACTATGGCCAAACTTGGGAACGTATTGTAGATGGAAATGATGCTGTTAGCTATGCCCTATCGATAGTTGAAGACCCGGTTGAATCAAGATTGCTATTCTTGGGTACTGATGATGGTCTTTATGTTTCTGTAGACGCAGGTTCTAATTGGACTAAGTGGACAGAAGGATTTCCTACTACGAATGCATATGACCTTGTCATCCATCCAGAAGAGCATGATTTAGTCATTGGAACATTTGGTAGAGCCATATGGGTAATGGATGATATTAGACCTCTTCGCGAAATCGCGAGTGAAGGAAGCTCAACTCTAGATAAGGTTCTGAATGTTTATGCTCCTCCTGTAGCATATGTTGCTCAAAATCAACAGCCAAAAGGCACTCGTTTTGGTGGAGACGCTTTATATAATGGTGAAAACAGACCATATGGAGCAATGCTAACCTATTCCATTAGCCGTCCTGAAAAGAAGAAAGAAGCAATGGATGAGAAGAAGAAAGCAAAAAAGAAGAAGAAGGACGATGAAGAAGTGATGGATGAGAAAGAAGAGGAAAAAGTGTCTTACGATTCATTATTCATAGAGATATTCAAAGGTGATAAAGTTATTCGAACGCTTAAATCAAAAGCTCCGAAAGAGAATGGCATCCATCGCACCTTCTGGTACATGAATGAAAAAGGAATCAACTTTATGAGCAGGAGAAGTAGATCAGGAAATAGAGAGCCTGGTGGTGTAACTGTCCTTCCTGGCATGTACAAAGTACGTTTCACGTTCGGTGATCAAAAGGATTCTACAGAGGTTGAGGTAAGATATGATCCAAGAATTGAGATGTCTGATGGAGCTATTAAGGCGCAATATGATGCACTCAAATCACTTGAATCTAAATATTCAATGGGAGTCGAGGCTGTTGATCGATTGAAAGAGAGCCTAGATATCGCTAAAGAAATTCAGGGTGATTTAAAGAAAAAGGATGAGGAAGGATTTGAAGAACAATTGGAACTATGCAAAACAACAATTGACACTTTAAATAGCATGCTTGATGTCTTCTTGGGTAAACAAGATGATCGTCAGGGTATTACTAGAGGCACACCAAACAGCGTTAATAATTCATATTTTGCCGCTTCCAGATACACGAGCAATGCGCTTCACGCGCCGGGTCAAACCGAAAATAAGCTCATCAAGAAGTTTGAAGAAGATATTGCAGAAGCAATGGAAATGGTAAATGGCTATTACTCGGAAAAATGGCCAACGTTTAGATCAGCTGTTGAAGGTTTAGACACCTCCCCTTTCAAAGACTACGATGAGATAAAAGAATAAAAGCCAAATAGTGATTTTAAAATAAACATCTAAAAAAAGATTGTTATTAAACACTAGTACACAGATAATAGATATAAAAGCCGGCTCTATTTGAGCCGGCTTTTATATTTTACTTCAAAATCTATCATATGAAACTTTTAAAAATCATTGGAGTAATTATCCTATTAATAATTATTGGAGTTGCCTCCTATGTTTTCTATATCAAGAGCTCGCTAACTCCTACCTACGCCGGGGAGGA
>CAZWLS010000244.1:0-6488 GCA_964634415.1 uncultured Roseivirgaceae bacterium
TTGCATTATAAACAACGGATGGAGTTAATTTACTGAAATCAGGAATCAAATAGAATTTTAATCCATCTATGGCATTAGGAAGCGTCATTGCATATCCAACAATTATCAGAATCATGATAATCAATGTCGGCATTAACAACCTTGCTGCTTTTTCGATTCCTCCAGAAATTCCTTTAGAAACAACAAAAGCAGTCACTGCCATAAATACCAATCCATAGGATCCTACTTTAAGTACGTTGGTAATATATTCACCGAATTGGTCAGCTATGCCGAAATTACCTGAGACCATTTCGAATATATATCCAAATGCCCAGCCTGCAATTACATTGTAGAATGATAGAATAAGAACGCCACTGAAAAGGCCGAGCTTTCCAACAAAGTTCCATTTTTTATAACCGAGTGCGTTGAAAGCTCCAACAGGATTTTTTTGAGTCTTCCTTCCAATTGCGATTTCTGTTACCATTACCGGGTAGCAAAGGATGAAACAAAATACTAAGTAAATAACAACGAATGCCGCGCCTCCGCCTTGGCCTACTTCATATGGGAACCCCCAAATATTTCCTAGCCCTACAGCTGAACCAGCTGCTGCTAATATGAAACCAAGTTTGCTTGAAAAGTTACCGCGTGCACTCATATGCTATGTTTTAGATTTTGCTTAAAGCGCCAAATATAGCAAAAGGAGGGTACCTGCAAAGGGCAAATTTATCAATGGTTAAACCAAATCTTCGCCATCCACTTCTATTTCGTATGGATAGTTGAATAAGTGATTTGATTTAATTGCTTCCGCTACTCTATTGGGAACTAGTTTCTCCCAACCATCTGTATCATTTTCTATCAATTCTAAAACTTGATCTGATATGATATGTAGGTTGTCTGTTTTAGCATCTGGTATGCTAAGGATTTTATGATTTTCAATAAAGTAGTAGAACAGACTTATCAGGTGACGATCTGGAGTGAAATCATTACCAGTCTTAATTTTTCCAGTTGCAGAATCTAAAATTGGATATACAAATAATTTAACGTTACTACCAAATAGTCTGGCAAAGGATTCTAAAATCCCTCCATCTAAATTTTGATAATATTTCTCATCAAATATTTGTGCGAGATTGTTGAGACCTATTACAATACCTAAGGTTTTATCCTTAATGAACTGCGATAAGTAGCCAGCAAGTTTGTAATGCTCTTGATAGTTAGAAATCATCACATTTTGTCCAAGGGAACACAGAAGATCTACTCGATCTAGATAATCTTGTTCATCAAGTTCACCAGCAAGAGTTAGGTCTTTCAGCGTGATTTCTACAACAGAGACTATGTCTTCCGCATTGTCTAATTCTTTCTTAAATGCTCTCATGCCCGTTATCATCATATCAACATTGACATGAGTCACCGGCCTAAACCTTCCTCTCAATACGATTGCATTTTTTCGATAGATTATATCTGAGGGGAGGATAACGTTCTTATCAGGACCAAACATGGCTACTTTCGTGAGGCCATTTTTCACCAACTTCAAAGTCATTAGTCGGTTATCCACGTGATGGAAATCAGGTCCAGATATACAGAACATATCAATTTCCAATCGATCTTTCCTGACGTTATCAACAAGCGAATCGATTATTTCTTCAGGTGTATTATAGGTATAGCACGAATGAATGAGGTTAACTCCAACTATACCTAATACTTGTTGCTGCCACTCAGCATCTCTATCTTTTAAGCTTACATGAATGATACATTCGTTGGGTTCGGCATTTGGATGACGCTGGAATCTAAGGCCCATCCAACCATGACCAATGTTACTTCTGTTATAGTTTATTACCTCAACGGTGTTGGCAAATGCAAAAAATGTAGTTTTCTTGGCTCTGTTTGTAAGTCTTTGATCAAGCAAAGAATACTCACGGTCGAGCATGAGTAGTAGCTTTTCTTGAGACACATACCTATCACACTTACCATAAATGGCGTCACTAAAGGTCATATCGTAAGCCGACATGGTTTTGGCAATAGTGCCTGATGCGGCACCTGCTTTGAAGAAATATGCAGCTACTTCTTGTCCTCCACCAATTTCTGCAACTGTACCATAAATTTTTGTATCAAGATTGAGCTGTAAGGCTTTTTCTTTGGTAGTTAATTTCTTCTTAAATTCTTCCATTTTGGGATGCTGTGCGGTTTCACAAAGCTATTTTGAATTATGGCTAAAACAAACTAGAAACAAAAAAACCGACCAATTGGTCGGTTTTTAATTTGTTACGTAAAAGTGACTTCTTAGTTGTATAAAGAATAAGGGAATTTATTTTCTTTAATCATCACGTCCGCAATCGCTTGTCTAAGTACTTTGGTATTGACAGGGTCCATTTTAGTGAATCTCTTCATACCCATCAACATAACCCTTAGTTCATCTCCTTCTGCGAAACAAGCTACAGCTTCGTCTCCAGCATTTTTGATCTTAGTAACAGCCTCAGATAGGTAGAGTTTAGCCATGTTTTGGTAAAGCTCACTTCCTTCAGAACCATAAGTACCCATGAGTTTCTCAGTTCTTAGAATTGTTGATTCTGCTGCATATACTTCAATTACCATATCAGCTAGATTCATTAGAACCTCTTGCTCATGATCTAATTTTGGCCCGAACTTCTCTGCCGCCTTACCTGCAGCCATTAATACTGCTTTTTTAAGGTTCTTGATTACTTCTTTTTCTTTTGCCAGAGGAGCCGAAAGGTCAGGAGTCTCAAAGGAAGGAACACCTGTTAGCTCTTTACCCACAGCCATAGCAGGTCCTAAAAGATCAATTTCACCCTTCATTGCTTTTTTGAACATCATGCCCACCAAAAGCATCCGATTGATCTCATTGGTGCCCTCATAGATACGCGTAATTCTCGCATCCCTATAAGCTCTTGCCATCGGAGCTTCTTCAGAGAATCCCATTCCACCATACACTTGAACGCCTTCATCAACACAATAGTCCAAAACTTCTGATCCATGTACTTTGATCATAGCACACTCTATTGCATACTGCTCAACACCTTTAAGTTTCGCATCGCTAGGGCTCATACCCTCTGATTGTAGTTTTGCAATAAGGTTTTCAATGTCTTGGCCAGCTCTGTATGATGCAGACTCAGTGGCATATGTTCTTGTTGCCATGTTGGCTAGCTTCTGCTTTATTGCTCCGAAGCTTGAAATAGACACGCCAAATTGTTTCCTTTCATTGGCGTACTGAGTAGAACGACTTGCAACATCTTTACATCCATTGATACAGCCCGCGCCTAATTTTATTCTTCCAACGTTTAGTACATTAACAGCTATTTTAAAGCCGTTTTCTCTCTCAGAAAGGAGGTTTTCTACAGGTACTTTCAGGTCATTGAAGAACACTTGTCTTGTCGACGAACCTTTTATACCTAGCTTTTTCTCTTCGTCATTCATTGTAATGCCATCCCATGTACGCTCGGCAATAAATGCGGAAAGTTTCTTATCATCATCAATTTTTGCGAAAATGATCAAGAGATCTGCAAAACCTGCATTAGAGATCCACATTTTCTGACCATTAATAACATAGTGCTTGCCATCGTCCGAAAGCTTTGCTTTCGTTTTACCAGAGTTTGCATCTGATCCTGCATCCGGCTCAGTAAGACAGTAACAAGCTTTCCATTCTCCTGAGGCTAGGAGAGGAAGATACTTTTTCTTTTGCTCCTCAGTACCGTAGTATAATATTGGAAGGGTTCCGATTCCTGTGTGAGCTCCATAAGCAGTTGAAAAAGATCCAGCTGCAGCCATGATGTCCGCAATTAGCATCCCTGTATTGAAGCTCATTCCAAGCCCACCATATTCTTCCGGAATATTAACACCTAGTAATCCCAGCTCACCGGCTTTATCCATTAAACCAGACATGACGCCTTCTTCCATACTTTCAATTCGATCATTGATTGGAAGAATTTCCATGTCTATAAAATCTTGAGTAGCAGCTGCCATCATTTTTTGTTCCTCTGAAAATTCTTCTGGGATGAATACGTTTTCAGCTTCAGTTTCTTTAACAATGAATTCGCCACCTTTAAGTGCTTCTTTTGTTTCTATTGCTGCTTCCATTTTTATATTGTGTTCTGGGTTTTAGTTATATATACTCTGCATGCATAACAAATATACGGAAAAATACTCTGCATGCATAACAATTTATAAATAATTTTAATACTTCTGTATGCTATTATTGCCTACTAAACATAGAATTACAATTCAGACCTTAAATACAACAATTGAGTTACAAAAAATTGATGATTTGTTCTTGTTGGAATCAACTTTGATCAAACACTAAATACTATGAAAAAACTAATTGCATTCATAACATTGATAACTTCAATACAAGTTGTTGTGGCTCAAGATTCTCATGAATTGATAGTGAAAGTTGAGAACATAAAGGACCTTAAAGGAAGTCTCAAAATAGCAGTCTATAATCACGAAGATCATTTTTTGTCTAACGCGATAATGAGCGATGATAAACTAATTGATTCAAATGAGATGATTTTTTCCTTTAAAGGACTGGTGGAGGGGATTTATGCGATATCACTCTTCCACGATGAAAATGACAATGGAAAACTTGATTCCAACTTTATTGGCATACCTACTGAGCCCTATGCATTTTCAAATAATGCTAAAGGAATGTTCGGGCCGCCCAGTTTCGAAGATTGCAAATTTGAGGTGAAAGCTGACGCTCATGAAATAGTTATTTCGTTATGAAGAGGTTGATTGTTAAGCATGTAGTAGAAGCCATCCTTATTTTCATATTCGGTGGTTTTATGAACATGGTTGTCTTTTGCACAGGATGCTTAGATGAGCCATATCTGTTTTCAAAAACATTTTTTATCAATCTCTCTTATAGCGGAATTTCTTGGGTCGCGTACTGGAAGGGTAGTGAGTTTATCGTTAATTTTTGGGATGAGCGTATTCCATGGCTAAAAAAGCCACTTCGACGCTTCTTGACCAGTTTAGTATCCATAGTAATATATGTTTTCATTGCCGTATGGGGTATTGATTTGTTTTTCGATTTAGTGATATTCAAGAAGACACTTAGTAAAGCACTTGCGAGTTCTAGCGCTCCATTTTCTATTACGCTGTTAATAACCTTAGGAATTAATGTATTTATGCATGGTCGAGGGTTTTTAATAGCATGGAGACAAGCGGCAATAGATGTAGAGAAGCTTAAAACAGAGCAAATCTCATCTCAATACAACAGTTTAAAGAATCAGGTTAATCCTCATTTTCTATTTAATTCATTAAATGCCTTGAGTTCCTTGGTATATGATAATCAGGATAAGGCTGTTGAATTTATTAGAAAGCTATCTCAAGTATATAGGTATGTTCTTGAAAGTATGGATGAGGAGATTGTTCCTATAGGAAAGGAAATGGACTTTGTTCAAAACTTTATATTCTTACAAAAAATAAGGTTCGGTGATAATCTTTTGGTAAATTTTAATAATGCTGAACCCAATAGATACGTGCCACCATTGGCAATACAACTATTAGTTGAAAACGCAATTAAGCATAATGTTATCAGTGAAAAAGATCCGCTTTCGATAAATATTGAGATTAATGATTCATTATGTATCGTTAGCAATAGCCTTAAAGAAAAGAAGGTGAAAGATTCAACAGGAATTGGCTTGGCTAATATCAAGTCTAGGTATCATTACTTGACTGACAAAGAAATTAATATTGAAAAAACTGAAGATTCATTTCAGGTTACAATACCACTTTTAAATTTGAAAAATGAAGTTCATAATAATTGAAGATGAACAACTCGCTTCAAAAAGATTGAGATCTTTAATAGAAGCAATTCGCCCAGAGTATGAATTTGTTGCCAAGTTTGATTCGGTGGAATCCGCATCCATCTCTTTGCCAGTGCTTCCTTACGATGTGCTATTTATGGATATCCAGCTAGCTGATGGAATATCTTTCGACATATTTGATCAGATCAAGGTTGACAAACCGATCATATTTACAACGGCGTATGATGAGTTTGCATTAAAGGCTTTTAAAACAAACAGTGTCGATTACTTACTTAAGCCTATTTCGGAGGAGGAACTTGGCGTTGCAATTGAGAAACTAGAAAAAAACTTTAGCAAAGAAAAGTCAACTCCACCTGCTGTTACCGATATTGATAAGCTTATAAAATCAATGCGACCATCAGGTAAAGAGCGTTTTGTTGTGAAAGTAGGAGATCACTTGAAAACTGTTGAGGTTTCGGATATTCAACTAATTTATAGTAAAGACAAAGGAACTTATCTTTTTACAACTGCTGGTAAAAGATTTTTAATTGATTATACGTTGGATAAAGTTGAAGAGCTTTTAAACAATACTCAATTTTTCCGTGTTTCTAGAAAGTATATGATTAATTTATCCTTCATCAAGGATATTATAGCATTTACAAACTCAAGATTGGAGATTGTGGTAGAGCACTTTGATGAAGATCAAATTATAGTGGCTAGGGAACGAGTAGGGGAATTTAAATCTTGGTT
>CAZWLS010000245.1:0-6453 GCA_964634415.1 uncultured Roseivirgaceae bacterium
TATTTATATATTATATATACAGTATCTTTATCTGTGTATATCTAATACACAAAATATATTTCTGTTTTAGTGTAACCAAGATTGAATATCCCCCGTTAGATATATTGTGTATTTGTAAAGGCAACTACACAGATAGTTAAATATATGTTTCACCTTAAAATTTGAAAACCATGATCTTACTTGGAATAATTATCATTCTTTTCGGTCTGTTTATGTTTTACCTACGTCCACAATTGAGCGATCAAGATCAATTTGAAGACGGTGTTTTAATTCGAAGGAAGGCTCCCCCATTCTTCTTGATGTTTAGCAAGAAGATATCACTTGTGATTGCCGGAGCTGGTGTGTTATTAGCGATGATGCCCTACTTATTTTTCTGGGCTGAGCCGGGCTACCAATACTTCTTGGTATATCCCACTGGACACAGTGATGTAGTGATGAGTCAAGGCATCAAGTTCCGTGGATTTGCGAAAGTAGTGCCGTGGCAAAAGTACATCGACGTGAAAGTTGTCGATCAAGGTGATGAGGTGAAGGATATTGAAGGTATTATGAAGCCCATTCCTATCCGATTCATTGATCAGGTAACTGCTGAAGTGAAAATCTCTGGAAGGTTTCAATTACCTAAAGATGAAGAAGACTTCATTACACTAGCGATCAAATACCGTACAATGGACAACCTGGTACAAAACACGTTGATTCCGACGATACGCGAGCAAACCAACAATACCGGTTACATGTACGCTGCACAGGATTACATCTCCGGTGAAGCACAAAGTTTCCGACAAACCTTGGATGAGCAGTTGAAAGATGGAGCGTATGCAGTAATCAAGATTGAGCACAGAGATACCGTATTCAATGAAGTGCAGCGGGAAGATGCCGATCGAGGGATTAAAGAGATACGCACAAGCTATACAGTAGAGAAAGTGTTATTGAATGGATTACCTAAGCGTATCCCGCACGAGTTGACAGAAAATAACATCATCGTATCGCAAGTAATTGTAGACGATGTAGTACTCGAGCCGATCTTTAAGCAGCGACTGGAAGCACAGCGTGACGAATCTGCCAAGCGCCAGATCGAGCAACAGAAGGTAGAGACTGCAAAAGCAGCACAAGCCAGAATCATTGCTGAAGGAGAGAGAGATAAAGCTGGAGAGCGTGTGACGCAGGAGAAAGAGCAAGTGAAGCAATTGATTGCCATTGAGACTAAGCTGAAGCAAGAGCGCACCAACAAGGAGTTGGCAGCCATCGCACTAGAGACCGAGCGATTGAAAGCACAACAAAAGAAGGTGTCTGCAGACGCAAAAGCTTACGAGAATGCGAAGTTGGTTACAGCTGGACTTACACCGCAAGAAAGAGCCGAGTGGCAGTATAAAACCTCTGTCGGTGTAGCAGCAGAACTGTCGAAGCTGACCTTCCCTTCTACCATGATTATTGGTGGCGAGGATAGCGGAGGCACTCCACTAGAGTCTTTGATCGGAGCAGCCATGGCGAAGCAGTTGACCACTGACAATACGAAGTTTGGCAACTAACAGGAAAGAGGCGTAAGCCTCTTTTTGTATTTTATTGCAGTAGCACTAAAAACTCGACAACCAAACTCCCAGCTCATCCTCTTTTCAAACCTACGAATTCACTAACTTACTTATTACTAAACCTCCTCACCATGAAAAATTACGCTTCCCTCCTACTATTACTTATTTTATTTAGCTGCACAGCTCCTTCCGAACAAGACAACGAGCAACATACAGAACGCATAATACGAATTGAAAATGGCTTGCAACCTACCATGCAAATCACAGGGGATAGCATCCCTAACTACAACATTGAAGAAAGGCTTCGTGAGTTGGGCATTCCCGGGGTTAGCATTGCTGTCATCAACAATGGTGAACTTGAATGGGCCAAAGGATATGGCATGGCAGATAGTTCTGAAAATCGTCAAGTGACTACCGAAACCATGTTCCTCGCTGGATCTATCAGTAAACCGGTTGCGGCGCTACGTTCGCACCAGCTTGCAGAGCAAGGCATTATCAGTCTAGATACTAACGTGAACAACTACCTCACCAGCTGGAAACTGCCAGACAATGAGTACACAGCAAATGAAAAGGTGACGATTCGAAGAATATTGAATCATACGGCCGGACTTACCGTATGGGGATTTCCTGGCTATGACAAAGGAGACACCATTCCGACAGTTCCTCAGGTCTTAGACGGTGAAGGAAATACAGACTCCGTTCGTGTATACAAAGAGCCCGGAGAAAGCTGGATGTACTCGGGTGGTGGTTACACCATCATGCAACTGATGACCACAGATCTTGAGGGGAAGCCTTACCCGGAAATCATGCAGACCAACGTACTTGACCCGCTGGGAATGACAGTTAGTACGTTTGAAAACCCCCTCCCTGAGCAATACCATAACCTGGCAGCAACCGGCTATCGCGGTAATGGTGATGAGGTAGAAGGCAAATGGCCAATCTATCCGGAGATGGCAGCAGCAGGCTTGTGGACCACCCCTTCGCAGCTCATCTTATATGCACAGGAGATCCAGAAAATCTATCAAAGTCAGGAAGATGGCCTATTGAAAGCAAGTACTGTCAACGAAATGCTCACTGCAGGTGAGAATGACCATGGACTGGGTCCGGTCGTGAACGAACATACATTTGGTCATGGCGGAGCGGATGAAGGGTTTAGAGCCAATCTGGTTGTTTGGAAAGAACATCCGATTGCTGCAGTAATCATGGTCAACTCCGACAATGGTAGGATCATTGAAGAAATCAAGCTGAGCATCGCAAAAGAATATGGACTGCCAGGCGTAGAACCTACCGTTCGCACAGTTCAGGAAATGTCAACAGAACAATTAGAAACATTCACAGGTAAGTACAACATCCCAGATTTGGGTGATATAAATATTGTGGTGAAAGACAACGGACTGGAACATCAGGCTGGATTTATCCCTGCACCAATCT
This sequence comes from uncultured Roseivirgaceae bacterium, assembly GCA_964634415.1. Taxonomy (GTDB): domain Bacteria; phylum Bacteroidota; class Bacteroidia; order Cytophagales; family Cyclobacteriaceae; genus Ekhidna. The sequence continues at coordinate 2,958 of CAZWLS010000245.1, forward strand.
TCTTACTTCCGGCTTCAGACAGCACATTCTTTGTCAAGACTAATGGTCAATACCTCGAATTCCGTCGTGATGGAGATGAAATCACAGGATTTACGATTTATGGTTATGATGCCGTGAAGCTCAATTAGTGAAAGGATAATTAGCACGAAGTATGACTGAAGCATCTATTAAGCAAATATTAGATACTGAAAGACTGACTCTTTCTTTTGGACAAAAGCTAAGTCACTACTTTTTCGTCTTCTTCATCTTACTTCCACCAATGTTCACCACATATGACTTCATTCAATATTATATCCTTGACTCTTATTCAGGCATTAGAACACCTGAAGAAATGGCATTCAACTATCTATGGATATTACCAGCCATAGCATTGATTGTTATTCAACGAAACAGGTTAAAATTTAAAAAATATCGAATTAGTGCCAACGAGCAGGAATTGTCTAAAGCCTTAAAAATTACCTCTCAAGAACTCAATTGGCGAATAGAAAAGCAATCCTCGAACTACATTAGAGCATATCGTGATTGGGATTTAACTGCAAGTATGGGTGAAATGATTACAATCGTTACAGCAGAAAAATATGTTCTGATTAACAGCATATGTGATCCAAATAAAAAAGCTTCAATTGCGTCTTTCGGGTTGAATCGCACCAATAAAAGAACATTTATGATTAATCTCTAAAATGTTGTGAATGGAACAACAATTCAGAAACCAGAAGAACGTGAGAACAGATGGTCGCTTGGCAATACGCTTTTCAGGGTGTTAGCATACCCTTTCTGTATAGGATTAGTATTGTTAGCATTTTTTTCCATGATACCCGCTGGAGAATACTTCCTTGGAGGGGCTTGCATAATTATTCCTGCATATTATTTCTACACAGATTTGGCTTAGAAACTGATTGTACAATCACTCAATTGAACTATTCTCAAGATATTTTCCTTCATATATTAAATAGTTGTTATAACAATTAAATTTTAATACTATGATTAAAGGACTATATGAAACCCACCTATTTGTTGAAAAGCTTGAGCGTTCGGTAGACTTTTATTCGAAAGTAATGGGGTTAAAACTATGTCGCTTTAGTGAGGAAAGAAGAGCTGCCTTTTTCTGGATTGGCAAGGACAAGCAATTCATGCTTGGACTTTGGGAAAAGCCCAAAGAAGAAATTGACACACGGCACTTTGCTTTTGAGTGCGATCCCGAATGGGTGCTACATGAGTCGGTTCCTTTCCTGAAATCACATGGTATCCATAGCTGGAATTTCCTCCAAGATCAAAAAGAAATACCAATGGTATTTTGTTGGATGCCTGCCATTTCGATTTACTTCAACGATCCGGATGGACACGACCTGGAGTTTATTGGAGTCCTACCCGGTGAGCCGAAATCAGATGATGAAAAGCGTGTGGTTTCTTATGAAGAATGGCTAGAGATTAAGGATGAATAGCATCAATACAGCGCATTCATCTTTCTGTTAAAAATATGTTAATGATCATTGGATTTATAAGGCTTGGATAAATAGGAGATAAATTGATTTAAATCCCTATTGCCTATGAAGTTTCCATTTCAATATTTGATCCTGACCGTAATCATTGTAAGCTGTACTAGTAGTCAAACAAACGAAGAATACAGTAATCTGGCAGATGATTATTCTGTAAGAATCGACAGCCTGATTGAAACAACAAATCCCAGGAGCTTCAATGGTGTCATCCTGATTACACAGGATGGAGCGATCAAATATTCGAATGCATATGGCTACTCCGACTATGAAAAGAAGACTCCAATATCTCTGAATGATAATTTCAGAATCCAATCCAATAGCAAGCAGATCACAGCAGTTTTAGCATTAAAAGAAATAGAGAAAGGGAACCTCGTGCTTGATGCTACCATCAAGACCTATCTGGTAGACTTCGAACAACCCTCGGCTGACTCAGTAACCGTGCACCACTTACTTAACATGTCATCAGGAATCCAGGGAGTAGACAAGCCTTTAGCATTTCCTCCAGGGACGGCTTACAAATACAGTAATTCGGCATACGGGATTCTAGGGTCAATTCTCGAACAGGTATCGGATAAGTCATACATTAAATTGGCGAACAACCTGTTTGAGGAGCTTGGAATGAAGAACACCTATTGCTATGAACTGAGTAAAGAAAACCCGAGACTGATCAATGGGTATCGTGTAGCTAATGAAAAACCAAATCTTGTAGTTTTTGATAGCCTTCCTATAACTCAAGAAAGCTGGAAGCCTTTCATTCCTGCTGGCGGAATCATATCCAATGTGTATGATTTAAATCTCTGGGACACCCAGCTTCATACAGGCAAGATTCTAAAACCAGAATCCTATCAGCAAATGATTAATTATTCCATCACCGGCCAACATGATGCTTTTGGAGATGCGGAGATTGGTTATGGCTATGGCCTCAGAATTCATGACAAAGGCCCAACCAAACACATTGGGCATGCAGGGAGAGGAATTGGATTTGCCGGCACTAAATTCTACATTCCAGAAAAAGGTGTGGATGTGATCGTATTGGAAAATGTGTACAATGAAGACACGGAAATCATCTATCACTTTGAAAAGAAGATTAGAAACATCGTATTGAGTAGCAGTCTTATTAGAAATTAAAATATTAGACTGGAAATACAGTAGAAGCGCCTAAGTCTCATTTTCCCTATCACTTGTATCTTAGATGAATGAAGAAGTACTATTTCCTCATCGTCAGCTCACTGCTTCTTACTGCCTCGTTCGTTGCATTTTCAGACAACATCATCACAGATATTGGTCAATCAAGCAACAGTGACCCCAAGTTCATCATCCATGGGCTTTTCATGTTTGCATGGTTTGGAACATTTGTAGCGCAGACATACTTTATTTCTATTGGCGATTATAAATCACATATCAAGTGGGGCAAAATAGGATTTTTAATAGCTATTGGAGTATTCATAAGCACCTTGTACGTTTTTATCGTGCTCTTCAAAGGATGGAGTGCAATGGAACCATTCGTAAAGACCAACAGGCTCTTCATGCTCAGTTTTGCAGTCTTTATTGTTTTGGCTTATATAAAGAAGAACAATAGTATCGTACACAAAAGGCTAATCTTCTGGGCAATTGTTTTACCTATTGAACCTATCATGGGTCGAGTATCAGAAGTTCTTTTTGTTGAGAATTGGGAACTGTTCTATGCACTTGTCTGGCATGCCTTCTTTCTATCCTTCTTTGTTTATGATTGGTTAATGCTAAAAAGAATACATCCGATTAGTTGGATTGGTCTAACCTGGTTTTACCTCGCTTGGGCTATTGCCGCCTTTTCTTAAGTTGAGATTTTATTAACCCTCAAAATCCTGATATTCCTTTCCATCCCAGACCTGGCAACGGATAGCTCCTCTTAGCACTCCAGGTTTGAATAGCGGCTTACCCATCAATATTCTACCACACTCTTGTATTCCCTCGATTATTGATGGATGCGGGTGAATCAATTCGGCTAATTCTTTGATACT
>CAZWLS010000246.1:0-6433 GCA_964634415.1 uncultured Roseivirgaceae bacterium
CCACCTGTGGTTGTACAGCTCCTGAATGGCCGAGAGAACCTATTGCACCTGGAAAAAAATCAAAAGTTAAAGTGGTTTTTAACAGTGCCGGAAAAATGGGTATGCAGAATAAGGTAATTACTGTGATGTCAAACGCAGTGAATAATCCTGAGCGGGTTAAGATCGTTACGAACGTTTTGCCTCCTGATCAAAAGAATTAATAATTTCTTGTGCCAAAAATGGCGCTTCCGACTCTGATCATACTACTGCCTTCTTCAAGTGCAATTGGAAAATCACTGCTCATACCCATGGAGAGTATATTCATTTCGAAATTTGTTTGATCAGAGTCTTTTAGTTTATCAAAAAGAGACTTGAGCTCCCTGAACTCCTTCCTTATTTGGGTTTCATCACTTGTATTGGTTGCCATTCCCATTAGGCCAACAACTTTCACATGAGTAAGCCCGGCGAAGACCTCTCCGTTTAGGATATCCATTAATTCCTCTTCATTCAATCCAAATTTTGTACTCTCTTCGGCGATATGTATCTGTAGTAGGCATTCAATTACTCTATCCACTTTTTTGCCTTGCTTATTTACTTCTTTCAAAAGCTTAAGAGAGTCTACACCATGTATTAGGCATACAAAGGGAGCGATGTATTTTACTTTGTTGCTTTGAAGATGACCAATCATGTGCCATCGTATATCTTTTGGGAGCTCTTCTGCCTTTTGAACTAACTCTTGAACCTTGTTTTCACCAAAGTCTAATTGACCTCCCTCATACGCTTCTTGAATGTCAGCATTAGGTTTTGTTTTACTTACCGCTACCAAAGTGCAGTTTTGTGGAAGTTTTTCTTTTAAATCTTCTATTCTGTTTGATATATCGCTCATATTTATATCTATTACATCCCTTAAATTTGAAAACTCAAGAATAAGTTTCAATTGGTTAAATGGCAATTTTAGGAACATTACTCAAGAAGGGAATAACGTTGAGGGAAAGTTTGGAGCAGTTGTACACTTCCCCGCTTGATTTGCAGAAACAAGAGCTTAGAAACTTATTAATTCATTGCCAATCAACAAAGTTCGGACAGGCTCACGCCTTTGATGACATTCTAAATTCGTTCAAGAAAAGTAAGGACGAATTTTATAAAGTTTTTTCAGCAAGTCTACCCATTCATGATTATGACAGTATTTATGAGAAATGGTGGTGTATGGCTAAAGATGGACAAAAAGATGTATGCTGGCCTGGTAAAATCAAGTATTTCGCATTAAGTTCTGGTACCTCGGGTGCTTCCTCAAAGTATATTCCCATTACACGAGAAATGGTAAAGTCTATCCGAAAGACCTCGATGCGCCAGATTTTAACGATGAGTAAATATGATTTACCTGCTTCCTTATTTTCAAAGGGGATTTTAATGCTTGGAGGGAGTACAGATCTAAAGAAAAGTGGTCATTACTTCGAAGGAGACTTAAGCGGTATAACCACTTCTCAAATACCATTTTGGTTTCAGCATTTTTATAAACCAGGTAAGAAGATTGCAAAGACTAAAGATTGGCATGACAAACTTGATGAAATTGTTAAGAAGGCACCAGAATGGGATATAGGAATTATTGTAGGAGTACCTGCATGGCTACAAATATTAATGGAGAAGATTATAGAAAAGTATCAGCTTAAAACGATCCATGATATTTGGCCAAGCCTTCAAATTTTTGTCCATGGGGGTGTTTCATTCGAGCCATATAAAAGAGGCTTTGAAAAGTTACTATCACGTCCACTGAATTATATGGAGACGTACCTTGCTTCTGAAGGCTTTATTGCATTCCAGGCATATCCCAATCAGAAGTCAATGCGCCTTGTATTAAATAATGGGATTTTTTATGAATTTGTGCCTTTTTCTGATGAAAATTTTGATGAGGATGGTAAAATGAATCCTAAAGCAAAAACATTAAAAATTGACGAAGTAGAGGAAGGTAAGGAGTATGCAATGTTAATAACCACAAACGCCGGGGCTTGGAGATATATGATAGGAGATGTAGTCAAGTTTACATCAGTAGAAAGTAGCGAAATTGTGATTACTGGAAGAACCAAACTTTTTATGAGTTTGTGTGGTGAACATCTTAGCCTAGACAACATGAACAAGGCGATAGAGTTAGTTGAGGAAGAACTTAAAATTGATATCAGAGAGTTTACCTTATTAGGTGATCGTTCGGATACACTCTTTGCACATCATTGGTATATAGGAACGGATGATGAAGTAGACGAGAATGAACTTAAAAAACGGATTGATGCCAACTTGATGATGCTCAATGATGACTATAAAGTAGAGCGAGGTTCAGCATTAAAGGAGATCCGATTAAGTATATTGCCGACCAATACTTTTTACAAATGGATGGAATCTCAGGGTAAAGTTGGTAGTCAAAATAAATTTCCTCGTGTACTTAAGAAAGAAAAAGCCCAACTTTGGAGAAATTTTCTGAACGAACAAAAAACAGAAATTAGCTAAATGCCTCCAATCATAAATGGACTGATCTTCGGTCTGATCTTTATTTTCGCTCTTGGACCTGCGTTTTTTGCATTAATCCAGACGAGTATTCAGCAAGGACTAAAGAAGGCGATCTTTCTAGCAATAGGGATATCCGTAAGTGATGTTTTCTATGTTTTTATTGTGCTTTTTGGAATGGCAAAGGCCTTAGAAACAGATGATTTTAAATTTTGGATGGGAATTTTCGGCGCTATCATGCTTGGAGCATATGCAGTCTATTCTTGGTTTAAAACCCCTAAGATTCAAAGCGAGCAAGCAATCATGAATGATTCCAACTACGCTAAACAATTTGCAAAGGGGTTATTATTGAATGGATTAAATCCTTTTATAATCGTTTCGTGGGCTACTTGGGTAAGTGCAATTGCAATCAATTTTGAATATGGCTTTTCTCAGCAAGCCCAGTTTTTTGGAGGAATGTTGATTACCATTTTAAGTATGGATATCGGTAAGGCATTTATTGCTCATCGACTTAAGCATCTCATAACTGTAAGGTTTATTCGTAATATGAATCGGACGGTCGCTATCATTTTGATTCTGTTTACTTTCCAAATCTTATACTTCCTCTTTAATAATTATGCATAAAAAAACGCACCCAATAATGGGTACGTTTAATCTTAAAAACCTAACCTAATATTTTTATTGGATCGTGAATCCGAATACTTTTTGTTCTGAATTGGTATTCACTACTAACGTATAAGTTCCTTCCTCCAGGTTCGTTATTTCAGATAGATCTACCAATACTCCATTAATTTCTTTTACTTCCTCATTCAAGAAGAGCTCAATGTCTTCTTTCTGCGGATTCGATAACCATATTTTGGTTCCTTTACTATAAACGGGTTGACCGCTCTCTACTGCAACAGCATCTTTGCTGAATTCAATAGCTACTTCGTCTGGCTGACTAACGGTACTGTATGAAACAATGAATGTTAATGAGAATACCGAAAAGAGAATAGATACAAATTTTAACATAACCGTTTGCTTTAACTATACAACACAAACAACGAGAAAAACCCTCACATATTGTAAGAGTTTTAGTCAAGGGTCACCATTATATAGGTGAAATGCTAAAATTTATCGTTTAGGCTTTTAAATCCTTTTTATTCAATATCCAGGTGATAAATAGCATGAAAAGAGCTCCCCAACCCAACGCAATTAACCATTCATACCAGTATACTTGATCCTTTATTTCTTGGAATAGATATCTAGCAAATGGGCTTTCGTACACTTTTCCACAAAGTTTCTCTATCGAGTATATCGGAAAGAACTTAACAAGTCCGGCAGTATAACCTTTAGCAAATGGAGCGAACTCGAGAATAGATGTAACTATTGGTTCGAATACCATGCTATAGAGCATAGTAATCACAATAGCGAATCCTGCTTTTTTGATAACCATCGCGAGGCTAAAAGCAAATAAACAGAAGACGACTAACTGGAGGAAATATGCCAATAGAAAGTCCAGGTCTTTGAAAATGTATTTAATATCGAGGACATGCGAGTACATAAACCCTGCTACCAGTCCAGAAGCGAATAAAACAACTGTACATACTCCGGCTAAGAATAGAATCAATGACAGTTTGGATAACAGAAATTCGCGTTTACTTATTCCATCAATAATATTCTGTCTGAGCGTGTTATATGAAAGTTCATTATTGACAGAGACAATAACAATAAAGGAAATAAGTACTTTAACGAAAGAAGCTAGCCAGACTGAATTTTGCCATATATCTGGAAAATCATAGATCGGTAGTATCGTGGGATCTATTCCATCAAAGTCGGCACCTTTGCTTTCTAACCACCGTAGAAAGAAAATACCACCATTAGTAATGATCAATTGAGCCAATAGGTATAATCCAAAGAGTATCCAAAATACTCTATAGTGCTTCAGTTTTAACCATTCAAGTGTAAAAGCTCTAATCATTTTCTTTCAGGATTTTTAAGAATTCTTGTTCTAGTGATTTTGATTGAGGTATCAACTTTTTCAATGCTATGCCCTTGTCGAAGCAGTATTGATTTAGTAGATCTGAAGAGTTGTTTTCTTTGAGATAAGCCATCAAAGAACCGTTTCTTTTCTCAATTTTTTCGAGGCCATCAAAGCCTTGTATTTTATCAGATAGATCTTCAAGATTTTCAGCAGCTATTTCTACTGCATTTGTTTCACCCAAAATATCATTGACCGACCCTTCATGCAGTTTTATTCCTTTCCTTAGAATACAGAAGTCTGTGCACACCTTCTGTACTTCATCGAGGAGGTGGCTAGCCATGATTATAGTTTTACCATCAGATGCAATATCCCTTATAAGTTGACGCACCTCAGCTATTCCTTCGGGATCGAGTCCATTGGTGGGCTCATCGAGCATTAATACCGGTGGATCAGATAACAATGCTGCAGCAAGTGATAGCCTTTGCTTCATACCTAGACTATATGTTTTGAACTTATCATTTCGGCGTTCATATAGATTTACTTGCTTTAATATTTTGTCTATTCGGTCCGTGCTACATTTTTTGATATGTGCTACTATCCTAAGGTTTTGAACCGCTGTTAAGTAGCCGTAAAAACATGGTGTTTCCAGTATAGCACCAACTTTTTGTCTTGCCTCAACATTATTGATGCCTCCAAACCATTCAAAGCTTCCGCTGCTTGGAGCTACTACTTCCAAAATCATTCCGAGAGTGGTAGTCTTACCACTTCCATTGGGGCCAAGAATTCCGTAAATCTGACCTTCATTGATAGTTAGATCTAGTTGATCTACTGCTGTAAGCCTACCAAATTTTTTTGTGAGTTTGTTGATTTTTAATACGCTCATTAGAAGTCGAATTGATCTGTTAGTAGAGGTAGCATGTCTGAACTTTGAAAGCTCTGTAAGAGAGTGGGAATTTTTCCAAATGGAATTTTGCCTCTTAAGTAAAATGCGATAGCATTTTCTTTTGTAGAGACTATTCCAACGTATTCTTCTTCCTTACCAATAATTCTCATATGCTGTTCGCCATAAACGGTTACATATTCTTCGAATCCCTCTGCTTCATATTCTTTGAGCATTTCTTTATAACTCTTTGAAACTGCCGTTGCAGAATCTAATGTATAGACCAAAACCTTCTCTATGTCATTGACCATTTCATTAAAATTAGGGTCTTGGGCAAGGTTGATCATTCTAAGGGTGCTCGGATAGAGGCATATAGGATTCATCCATCTTGTGGGCCTTCTGGGCTCAGAAAAATCCTTAATTATTGATTCCTGTGCTATGGTCGGCAGAATTACTAGAGAGAGTGCTATCGCGAGCAAGTGTTTTTTCATATGTAGGAGATAGGTAGCTTTTTAAAATGAAAACGAGGTGGGCGAATGGAATTCTAACCCACCTCAGTCAACTAACTTATTTCTTAATCATTATCGGTATCTAAACTCTTGAGGTAATCCAATTCACTTACCCTCATCATACTGGCAAGCTTTGATACTTGTTTAAGATCAATGATGCCGTATAGACTCAAGATTGCAAATTTTTCTTTTCCTCCAGCTACAAGAATCAATTCTTCAATGATTCCATCTTTTTCTTTGATAGAAATCTTCACATTTTCCTCAGCATCTTTTACTGTCATCAATTCTTCGTATCCAGCTTTTGCTACATCGCTAATCGCGTTGTTATAAAGTCCTTTTGGATCGGCTACTTTTTCACTAGCAACTATTTTCATTCCTTTAAGCTTACTGATGACATCCAGAAATTCTTTTTCGTCTTCAGTATTCCCTTCCATCTCTGTGAAAAGTGAGAACATTTTGCTGCTTATTGACACTTTAGTAAATGTCTCATCATCTTCATAAAGTGTCAATAAGCAGCAAAATGTTCTCACTTTAGTAAATGTCTCATCATCTTCATATTTGTCCATGTATTTGGTTACTACCTGCTGACCAAATGTCAAGCTGGCA
>CAZWLS010000247.1:0-6410 GCA_964634415.1 uncultured Roseivirgaceae bacterium
GCTTAAACTTAAAGTGTCTCTCTTTGTCTTAGAATTATCTTGATAAATAATTTCCAGACTATCTTCAGTAGCTAGTTGATAGATCACTGGTACTTGACAAAAAGTAAAGCAAAGGGCATCTGGACCAACAGGTTTTTCTTGGTTTGTAGGTGTTAAATCTACATAGTTAAATTGTTCGGATTTTCTTAAGAATTCATTTTTTCTCAATAAGCAAGGGTCGAAAGATAAAATTCCATCTTTTACAAAAACTCCGAGTTCTCCAAACCTACATAAGATATCTTCTTTGACTTGACCTGTCATTCCAGGTTGCTGTGCACCTTTTCCTCTTGGAGTATGCGAATAAGGATCCGTAGGAAAAGCACCATATTGACTTGGTGGTTTATGAACTCCAATCCCTTCATTGATCTCATAATAATGATCAACTAATTGATCGACAAGGCCAGGATCTTCCCCGGCTTTAATGGCACTTAGGCAACATTCCTGGACAGCGAGCTGCAATTTGGAAACCATATGCCAATAAATTGACCCCAATCCTTCATAACCATAGAATGTTCCTGATCTACCAGTAAATGCTTTGTGATTAAATAAGTCTTCAAAAATCTGTAAGACTTGTTTTCTGCCTTTTTCTACACTAGCACCATATTTTGTTGAGGCAAGCTGATCTAAGGCTGTATCAAGATCACTGGCATTTTTGAAGTTGCCATTGAAATGAAACCCTCCATTAAGATCTTGTTCAACAATAAAAGTGTTTCCATCTTTGACCAACTCACTGAGCAATTTAGATTGATCAACAATATCTTTAGTGAATGAATTTCGGGCTAAGAAACCGGGCAAGTCCTTGTCAGGGTAAAGCAAATAACTGGATTGATTGCTTCGATACAATTTACTTTTTGGCAGTTCATCCAAAATATTCAGGACCTCTTTTGCATCTAAAAATCCTGAACTTAATACAGCTACTTGACCTTCCAGCATTTCACTCAGATAAGAGACCGTTATTTCTGTTTCGCTCTCAACGGACATTATATTATAAGCATGGTACAAACCATCAGATCGTTTGTTGGCCTTAATACTATGCTCAAGGTATTGCAAACTTAGATCTAAAAAGTCTTTTACCTCTTCAAGCGATAAAACTTCTTTTTGACCACTAAAAGATTGATCGTAAACCTTTTCACGATATAGACTAGCTGCTATTCCAAGTTGGTCAGTTATGGTTTTTCTGTTTTGATCATTGATGCGTCCAGAAAGATGACTTTGATTGTTTTTAAGTGTATTGTTAACTGATTTGTAAAAAGTGAGTAGTTCACTTGAAATTTCAGTGCTATCTACGGAACTAGAAGACAAGAGTTCTTGGAAAAAAGCAAGGAAGCGTCTAAGGTAACAAAGCGTAACCATAGAAACTCCGTTTCCAACTAATGCATTGTTCGCATCATTCCACTCTGGTCGTTGAGTATTCATCCAAATACCTGCTTCGGGAATGAAATTGGACATTTTAGCTAATACAGTAGCCAGAATTTTTTCAATTAAATTTACTGTGTAAATTTTTTCGTTTTGAGAACTGAGTAATGCCGCATCAGCACCTTCAGTTTCTCTGTTTTCATGGATCGCTTTATCTGATTCGTAATTGAACTCAATCGTATCTTTTGGGTTCTTTAGAATCTCCTCGTAAGGTTTGATCTTATAAGGAACATTAGCATAGACAAAGATAGCCTTATTAAAATTGCCAGCTAGCTGACCAGGATCATATTGTTCAAAAAGCTCCAGTAGTTTGAGTAAATAAATGATCTGATGATCTCCCCAGTAGCCGATATAAGACCAGGGGTTGTCTGGTTCAATGGCTTCCCAATCAAATCCATCTTTAGTAACCCGATAAGGGTTATACCCATCAAAAGTGGTTGCATTGAGAAACTTGTAAATCATGTTTTCTAAAAAGCCTGGATAGGCGAGTGCCAAGGCTTCCCAGTTCTGAAAGATATCCCGCCAGTTTCCTTCATAATCTAAAATTTTAGACCCATCCAGTTCACTCTGCGTATTAATTGAAAATTTATTCCAGGGTCGACTGGGATCACCATGTCTTCGACTGAACTTTAGTGGAAGGTATTCCAAACAAAGACGACAAAGATGTACATCATCACTCTGGTAGGCTATTTCCTTTAGATGACTTAGCGTAAAAACATCAGGAAGGTTTTGATGTAATTCTGATACATCGATACTAGTGTTGGCCTTCTTCAAATATTGAAGAAGATCCTGTTTTTCTATCTGGTAGTTGTCATCAAATATTCCACCTCGCATAATGTTAAACAAGGTGTTAGCGAAATGTCTGGTGTCTTTTAAAGAATCAGCAGTTAATTGTAAACCATCGGAAGCTGCACAAAGCTCAATGAGATTTTGAGTTCCTTTTGCAACATCTTCTTTGACCAAATTATTTAAGTTCTCTTCCGTTTGAATTTCATTAATGGTCCTGATTACAGCAGAATGGTTTTAATTGACATTCGCTACAATGATCCATTCCTTTTGTTGCCCAGGTGCTAAGGAAACATCTGCAATCACAAAATAAGCACCCTGTTCGGCTTTTACATCTACTTCTTCCTGAACCTCTTGTCCGTTTCTGTATGCATCTAATTGAAGAGAGGATAAAAGATGTTTAGGCTTATTTAAACCTATGGACCAAACTGTATTGGCTTTTAACGCCTCACTCGGTTCGGCACGATCCACGATGATTGCACTTAGCGCAAAAATTCCAAGTCCACTAGACTTATCCAATTCGCTTCTTTTATAAGCATCTACTAAATTGCTGGATCTAGTTTGGAGGTCACTGTTGACTCCATAGGGAAGGATGTTTTGAATTCCATCCAGCACTTCAATATTTAATTCTTCAGGTGAATTATTAATGAGCTGTGATGTCTTGACAAAACCATAAACATTGCTTGAACTCCATTCATATCTGAAGGTCAGTTGAAGACTATGGTTTTCTTCTTCAAAGATGACCTTGTTACCATAAATATTTTTGTAAAGATTTCTGGTGATTTTGTATCTGCCCTCAAAACGATCTGAGAAAGGTTCCCAAATGTGAGTTTTCTCACCATTTTCAATTAAGAAGATTGATTTGCTACCGGTGATATCAGCAGACTGGGTAATCTTATCATCAGTATAGTAGGGAAACAATGAGTATTCTGCATTCTTTCGTCCTGCACTTAATCCGCCGTTACTTGAAATGAACATCCAATGATTGGAATCACTGACAATACTCATAAAAAAGGGACGCAATGAATCACTTTCAGATATTTTGTAGAATCGGTCTTGTCCAATTTGAACGAGGTCAAGCTGATTGGTATTCTTAGCGATGGTGTCTTCCATTAGTGTATGTTGAAAAAGGAAATAGTTTAAATTCCTTCTAAAAATAATTAATATCCTGAGAAATGTTTACATAAGTGATCCATTTACCTGTTTCTGGTTTCAAATCGGATCAACTTATGTAAACATTTAGGAATACTTAGTCTTTGCTAAAAGACCTTGATACCATTTATTCTGTAAAACTGTAAACTCTGACGTAATCCACTTTCAAAGTCTGTGGAAATACAGTATTTTCATTTGGTGGTCCTAAAAAGTTTCCACCAATTGCAAGATTTAAAAGAATGTAAAAAGGTCGATCAAATACCCATTCTCCTTCAACATCCTCAGGAGTTATTTGATTGTACAAAACATCGTCCACGTAGTAATTGATAAAATCTGGTCCCCATTCAATTCCAAAAATATGGAAGTCTGTATCAAATCGATCATTTGGTAAAACGTATTCTTTACTCACTGCTTGGCCAGCAGAATAACCAGGTCCGTGCACACTTCCAATGAGTGTAGAAGGATCTTGGCCACGATATTCCATAATATCAATTTCGCCACATTGTGGCCAGCTCACTTCATCAATATTATTTCCCAATAACCAGAATGCGGGCCATACACCTTGTCCCCAGGGTAATTGAAGTCGAGCTTCGAATCGTCCGTATTGTTGTTCTATTTTTCCTTTTGTTGTTATTCTTGCAGAAGTATAGCCAGATCCACTAAAAGGCTCTTTACGAGCAGTGATATGCAATATTCCATCTTCGACTTTTGCATTTTCTAATCGATCGGTATAATATTGCAATTCGTTATTTCCCCAACCATTTTCACCAGTCCCTATATCAAAGTTCCAGGTAGCAGTGTTAAGCGATCCGTCCGTATCAAAGTTATCTTCAAAGGTAAGGTTGGTAAAATTGGTTACAGTTTGTATTTCATCTGTACTACAGCTGGTACACAATAGTACTGCTAAGGCCATGGATGAAATAATACTTGAATATGAAGTAAAAAATGGTATGCGCATTTTATTATTTTTTATCATTTTTTGAATTCTTCAACCATTTTGGATAATGGTAAGAAACAGAGGTAAAATCTTTTATGAATAATTGGGTTTTACCTCCGTTTCTTTTTTCTTTAGGATTCAAGGTATCATAAAAACATGATGTACCCTGATCAAAAAACTTTATTATGAACTAATAAATATTATTGTTTGTAGAAATAAACATTGTCAATAAAGACAGTTCCACCACCAGAAGGCAGGCCAGAGAAGATAAACTGAGCCATATTACTAGTGGTAGTTAATCCTGCAAAATCAGAGAGAGGAATATCATAAGATACCCATTGCCCCTGAGCTGGATTTTCAAATACTAATTCATGCTCTGTATCATCACCACCATCAAAACCTCCATCTGGACCAAAGTCTACTAACTTAATTCTGAAAGTAGTCATGTTTGGTGTCCAAATATCAACTCGGAAATGAGTCATGCCAGAGGCATCAATTAAATTTGGACCTACCGTTTCGACACCTACAAAGTCGAGGTCAGTATATTTCTTGGTATCATTTCCATCAACTTGTACATCCTCAAAAGTAGCCACAGACCATTCTGTTCTCCAGGTATCTACACCAACATTGGTGTAGGCATTACTAAACAAAGAAATTACATTAGCTGCATCTTGAGTAGGAGTTGGTGCAGCCATTGTAGGCTCGTCACCTCCAGTAGATCCACCTGTTTTGTAGAAATAGATGTTATCTAAATAAATATCTCCGTTTCCATCAAATTTGAATTGGATGATATCTGCCAGGTCAACTGAAGAAAAATCTCCAAGAGGAATATCTATACTTTCCCAACCCATTGTAGGGACATTCAAAGCTTTAGCAACTTCAACTGGCCCGGTACTGATTAGAAATGCATTCAAAGCAGAAGAATTAGCTGTCCAATAATCAATGTGTAAAAATTCCATTCCGCTTACATCGGTGCTACTTTCTAATTCAATTCCTTGATAATCCAATCCACCATAACGTAAGGTGTTACTTCCTCCAACACTCACTTCTGTAACTTGAGTGCCTTGTCCCCAGTCTGGATTTAAATTAGAATTAATATTGGTATAAGCATCACTGAAAACTGAAATGACATCTGCAGCACTCGCTGTAGGGGTAGGTGCAGCCATGGTAGGCTCATTACCTCCAACACCTCCATTCCCATCATCATAGAAATAGATGTTGTCTACATAAATATTTGATATAGTTGCATCCGAAACAAAAATAATTTGAGCAAGACTTGTTTGACCGCTTAGACCAAAATCAGTCATTGGAATATCAACACTAAACCATTCCTCATTCGTTAAACTTGCACCACCAATCGTGAATGAACCAGCAGAGTCATCTCCTGTGCCTAGTTGACTATCCGCACCAGCATCTACAACTTCTACTCTGATAAAGTCACCTGGATCAACATCTTCTCTTGGCTGAATATCTATATGTAAATGCGTCATGGCAGAGCCATTGATTGTGGGAACGTCATTGGAAAATTGAATACCTACAAAATCCAGATCCGTGTAAGAAATAATATTATCACCAGCGATGTTAATATCATCCTGCCCTTGGGTATTAGAACCTAACCAATATCCATTGTAGTAGTCTACGGGTTCATTGGTATAAGCATCACTGAAAATAGAGATGACATCGCTTGCGTCTCGAGTAGGAGTAGGGGCGAAATTAAAAACACCTCCAACACTTACTCTGGCAGACCCTGCTGCTTCTACACCACCGAGTGTGGCCGTTATTACTGCTTCTCCAGTGCTTACCCCGGTAATTACTCCAAATTCGTCAACTGTAGCTACACTAGGATTAGAAGAAGTGAATTCGAAATAACTTGGAGCAACAGAAACTGTTTGATCTGTCCCATCTCCTAAATTGAAAGTCTGTGTTAAGCCTGATACAGAAGTAGTTAAATTTACTGAGGTTTGGACAGGTGTGTCTTCACCATTGAAAATAGCTGGTCTTGGTTGAGCTACAGTTCCTAATTTTTGGAATTGCAATTCATCAATCCAAAAGGTGTATCCTTCTTCATCTTCAGGTCCTT
>CAZWLS010000248.1:0-4916 GCA_964634415.1 uncultured Roseivirgaceae bacterium
TCTAGGACCTTTGTTGGCTCGATTCGGAACGGGGAGAATGCCCAAACCTGGAGGAGATAAGATTGGACGGAGAAGACTGGATACGCATTTTGTAGGCTTCCAAAAACTTGGTGCTAAGTTTAACTACGATTCAAAAACTTCATTCTATACAGTTGATGGTACAAATCTAAAGGGCGCTTATATGCTCCTAGACGAAGCTTCTGTTACCGGAACTGCTAATATCATTATGGCTGCTGTAATGGCTGAAGGATTAACCACCATTTACAACGCGGCTTGTGAACCATACATTCAGCAGCTATGCAAAATGCTGATCAGAATGGGTGCGAATATTGAAGGTGTGGGATCAAATCTTCTGCGAATAGAAGGGGTTAAGGTATTAGGAGGTACAGAACATACCATGCTTCCAGATATGATTGAAGTAGGAAGTTTTATTGGAATGGCTGCAATGACAGGTTCAGCTCTTACAATCAAGAATGCACAAATTCAAGAGTTGGGTATTATACCTGACACTTTCCAGCGCTTAGGAATAAAAATGGAATTCAAAGGCGATGATATCTTCATACCTGCTCAAGATCACTACGAAATTGAATCATACATTGATGGATCAATACTAACCATTGCAGATGCTATTTGGCCTGGATTGACACCCGATTTATTGAGTGTTATCTTGGTGACAGCCACCCAGGCTAGAGGGACTGCCCTGATTCATCAGAAGATGTTTGAAAGTAGACTATTCTTTGTCGATAAATTAATAGATATGGGGGCACAGATTATATTATGTGATCCTCATAGAGCAACAGTTATTGGATTGGATCGTGCGTATCCTCTGAGAGGTATTACAATGACATCTCCGGATATTCGCGCCGGGGTTTCCCTTCTAATAGCAGCAATGTCCGCGGAAGGAGTAAGTACCATTCATAATATTGATCAAATCGATAGGGGGTATCAATTTATTGATGACCGACTGAATGCACTTGGAGCTAAAATCGAACGAATTAGCTGAATAATTTAGCTGCAGGGATTATTTATATTGCGCACCCTGCTCGGCGATACGAAACCCATTTTTTACAACATTAATCTTCGCACTTTTTTTGAATAGGATTGGATTTGTGTGGTTGAAGTGAATAAAGACAATTTTACTTCTAACTGAGCGTGTCTCATTTTTGAATAGATTCATTGTTTCAGTAACAAAAGGATGAGGTACTTCACTCATTGCTCGATTAGGAAGTTCTCCATCTTCATAAAAAGTAGCGTCAATAAAGGCATAATCAATTTTGGGATCATTCAGAAGCTCTACTATGCTAGTGTCCCACTTACTCCATTTATCAATGTCAGGAATAAATAAATAGTCACTTATTCTCTTTCGTATACGAAACCCGGCTGTTTCTGAAAATTCATCTCGATGCGGTACTTTAAATGCTTCAACAGATAAATTATCATTAAGTACAAGTTTTTGATCTTCAATCAGCTTCACGGGTTTTATGTTTCCCAGATTGATTAGTTGGCTCCAAGGACCATTGGTAGTTAGAAATTCAATCATTCGCGGAAGCGCATATACAGTAACTCCTTTAGCTCCAAGAGCCTCTCTTCCTAGTGACATCAGTCCGGTATAGTGACCAATATGTGCATGTGTTAAGAATATCCCGGCCGGAAGGTACGGAAATTCACCGTTTGTCAATTCTCTGAAATATTGGAGTTGGTCATCCATATCAGGAGTTGCTTCAAATAACCACCATTGTTTTGTCTCAGGGTCTACTAAAGCGAGGGAAGTCACATGTTTACCTAGCTCAGGATTTTTATGGGCAAGCAGACATTCATTTTGACAACCAATGTGAGGGAATCCACCATCTTGAGCAATACCAAGCACAATGACGTGTTGCCCCGGAGTACAGTGGAAATAGGATAGTAGTAACAACGTGATGATGACTCGCATATGATAAAACTACAAGCTTAACATCTCATTAAGAAATATTAAGATTCCATTAACAGTAAGTCATATATCGACTCATCTTCTTTGCTAAAAAAAGTTCATGAGACACTTATCACTAATAATCCTACTACTACTATCCACAATTGCATTTTCACAACCTATAAATCGATATTTCGAAGGAGCAAATGGGAGAATCACTTTGCTTGGTCAAGCGAGCTTGGATCGGTTTAAGGAAGATCCATTTCAAGAGTGGTACATTAAAAATCACGATGAATATGAAGTAGACCAAAGTCAGAATGTAGATTTATCAAAAGCAGATTCCATTACGATTTTTATGGGAACATGGTGCGGCGATAGTAAAAGAGAAGTGCCAAGATTTGTGAAAATATTGGAATCGCAGAATTATGATCTATCCAAGTTGAAGATCATGTGTTTGAACACTGGATTTCAAAATTACAAGCAAGCTCCAGAAAGAGAGGAGCGTGGTGTTAATATCCATCGAGTACCTACATTTATTTTTCACGATGTTGAAGGAGAGGAAATAGGTCGTATAGTTGAAGAGCCTGTAGAAACTCTTGAACAAGATATTATCACTGTTTTGGCAGGAGATGACTATGCAACAGCTTATCCGGTAGCCAAAAGTATGATTCAGTATTTTGAGGAATTATCTGTGAAGGAATTAAAAAAGAAAAAATCTGAACTTCTGAAAGAATTTAAGGATAGCGAAAATGTTTATGAGCTTAATACCTATGGATATGTATTGTGGACGTCCTTTCAAATTCCACGAGCACAATTTGTTTTTGAATTGAATGCTGAGCTATTCCCAGATGAAGTAGTAGTACATCAAACATATGCTCGATTCATGGATGCCTTAGGGAAGGAAAAAGAAGCTTTGGGTTCAGTGAAAAAAGGACTAAAGGTAGCGCCTGAAAATGAACGTTTGCTTGAAATGCAAAAATGGATGAAGAATGCGGACTAAATAAAAAAGCCGGCTAGAAAGCCGGCTTTTCTTTTTACCATTTCTTAATCTCTTTTATCGAGCTTAACAGTAGTATTTATCCAACAACTAATGGTTAGCTCGTCGCCAACTTCCTTGCCTTCATTGAAGATATTTTCTAAAGAAGGGAATTGCTCTTTAGCTGCGGCCATTTGTTTCGAATTACCTGCTTTTTTATACATGTCGTAAGCTGCAATAAAAATTGCTCGATCTTCAACTTGGCTTTTCTCCGCCTTGCAATCATCAAAGCTGGTAAAGTATAAATTACCTATTAAGTTATACGCTTCTGCGCTACCTGGCTTTGCGCTCAAAGCTTCATAAGCAAGAGACCTAGCTCGTGATTTATTTCCAAGCTTGCTGTTGGCTACAGCTTGTCCCATATATGAGTCAAATCTTTCTTCAGAGGTCGAAGCTAAGTTTAATGCTTCTTTATGGTATTCAAGTCCCTTGTTGATTTCACCATTAGCTAAGTATCGATTGCCAATTGCGTTCGCAAGAGTGAAAGTTGGTTTTTCTTTAAATACAGGCTCACTTGCTTCAAGGAAAAAATCAGAACTTGTACACTTAGCTTCAAGTGAATATTTGAAGATTTTTTTAGCAGTATTAAGATCAGTAGGATTTTCTCTAAACTTTGGAACAAGCTTCTCTTCAATAAATTCGCAAGTGAGAATACCATCTATAGAGCTAAGCCAAGCGTCCGTTTTAGATTGTTCTTTATCTAGCTTGGCCGCATTTTCACCATTCTTTCTTTTTATCTCAATGATGTCAGAAATTTGAGTATGAATATCTAACACTTTCTCTGCAGGCATCTGATCTGGAGCACTGAGGTGATATTGCTTAGCTAAAAGCATGAATGGATTTAAGTTAAAAGTTGATATTTCTGGTCCATTCATATCATAAGCCTTTGAATAGATTTCAAATAGCATTGGATACTTAGAAGGTGTTCTGTAATGGATTTTAAATGCTTCAAAAGCTTTTCTATCCATTGTAGATGCATCATTGTCAAAATGAACAATTCGCTGATCATACATCCATAATAAAGAATCTTGAAGGCCAGCCTTTCTGTTTTTATCGGTGGTAACCTTTATCAATTCCTTCATGCAGTCAGCGCCCTGGATATATATTGATGGATTGAGGTTTGGGTTGTTTTCATAGAGCCAGTTTAATGGAGCCATAGCTTCATCATACTTGCTTTGAGCTATCAGAATCTTATAATATGCCTGCTTTTCCATAGCCAGCGTTTTCTTTTCTGGATCTTCCGGCCAGTTCCATCCATCCTGTGCGAGTGAAAAAGAGGCTAAAAGCACTAAAAGTGCAAAAAAAGTCGATTTAATCATGTCCTTAGAATTGAAGTTTTTGTTTTGTCCCTTTGTAAAAATTATTCAGGCGAAAACAATGCCAATAGGTGCGATTAGGTATTTGATTGATTTGCAAATAGAATAATTTTTATGCTAATACGGCTTGCTATCACATTAGTTTTGTGTTAATAATTACAATGTGCCTCTACAATGTTCAATTTTAAAGAAATCATAAGTGTTTCGCTTATTCTATTTTCTGTAATAGATATAATAGGAAGTATTCCAATCATCATAGATCTGCGAAAAAAATTCGGTCATATCCAGTCTGGAAAGGCCACGATAGTATCGGGAGTTATAATGGTGATTTTCCTTTTTTTAGGGGAGAGCATTCTTCAGCTTTTTGGTATTGATATAAATTCTTTTGCCATTGCAGGTGCCATCATCATGTTTTTGATTGGAATGGAAATGATTCTGGGATTGCAGATATTTAAATCTGACCCTGAGGAATCTAAAAGTGCATCCATAGTTCCGATAGCTTTCCCCCTCATTGCTGGTGCTGGAACAATGACCACCTTGGTGTCATTGAAAGCTGAATTTTCTACAGCCAATATTTTAGTTGGGGTAGTTGTGAATCTACTTTTTGTATATCTCGTTTTAAAGACCTGTGGATGGCTCGAAAGGGTAATTGGAC
>CAZWLS010000248.1:4926-6354 GCA_964634415.1 uncultured Roseivirgaceae bacterium
GCGCAGCCCGCGGCCATCCGTCTCCGGTTGAAAATTGGACAGGCAGGATTTAACGTTCTTAGAAAAGTCTTTGGTATCGTGCTTTTAGCGATTTCAATCAAAATCTTTAAAAATCATTTGATAGCATGATAACAATGTTTACCGATGGAGCAGCGAAGGGCAACCCCGGGCCTGGAGGATATGGGACGATACTTCGATATGGCGAAAAGGAAAAAGAGCTTTCAGATGGGTTTAGAATGACAACCAATAATCGAATGGAATTATTGGCGGTAATTATTGGTTTGGAAGCCATAAAAAAACCTGGTTGGAAGGTATTGGTTGTATCTGATAGTAAATATGTAGTTGATGCTGTAACCAAAGGTTGGCTGATGGGCTGGGTAAAGAAAGATTTTAAAGGAAAAAAGAACAGAGACCTCTGGGAAAGATACCTGAAAGCTGCTGTTTCTCATGACGTTAGATTTCAGTGGGTGAAGGGACATGCCGGACATCCAGAGAATGAAAGGTGCGATCAACTGGCTGTAGAGGCCGCTGAACGAAAAAATTTGAAAGTAGATGCTGCTTTTGAGAAAGGAATCACCTGATGTTTTATTTTAGTGTATATATATCATCATTAAAGGACGAGAGATGAAAATGAATAAAGGATTTGTTTACTTAATTTTTGCAGCCGTTGTGATTGGATCAATGGTTATCTATTTCAAAATTGAGCGCGAGCGCAAATTGGAAAATCCAAACTTAACAGATTTGGCTACCGAACCAGATTTATTGATGAATACTGCAGATCGCACATTGCAAGATCATAAATCACTAACTGCGATTAAGTTTTTGGAAGATGCGATTAAAATGATGAAGATCCTGGAGAAAGATGGTGATAGCATAAGTACTCAAGCGATTGAAGTTGCTATTTATGATCTTGAAGTCGTTGAAGGCCACATCAAGGCAGAAGATATTAATGAGGACTTAATGTATGAAGCATTCGCAGATGCAATGAACTCATTGGCATTTGCTTCTCTAAGAGTCTCAGAGCAATTCATTAGAGAAGGAAAGAATGAGGAGGCCAGAGTTACAATTAACCACGCAATGGATCATTTGCAGAATTCAATACGCTTCGCGAAAGGAAAGCAGAAAGAAGATGAAATTAAAATTGCTGGCCACTTACAAAGACTTATCGACGATCACTTAGATAACGATATTTCTCAAATAGATAAAGTAATGGCAGAGATTGACTCTGTAGTAAAAGCCCACGTTATAGAATAATTAATAGAAAGTAGGTTCTACTTCTCTTTCTATAAAAGTCAGCCCAGTATTGGTTAGTTCAGCTAGTACTGGTTCATATATTTCCTTTTTAATAGGTACATGAACACCACTTAGGTTGATTTTTCCTTTGAGGATCAATTTTGCAGCTATGGCTAATGGCAGTCCTACCGTTTT
>CAZWLS010000249.1:0-6343 GCA_964634415.1 uncultured Roseivirgaceae bacterium
ATATGCGATCACCAATGCCGGATGCTTCCAGTTTTCTGGTCGAATCATGCATGATTTCTACATAATTAGCAGGCATGCTACCTTCAATTCTCTCTTTTAGTTTGTCAAGACTTTGTTGTAATTCCATGTTTATACTTTTTGGATTAATTCTTCTTTTATATGTTTTTCAAATCGGACGAAATCATTATCTACTTCGGGGTTTTTCATCACATCGTAAGCGAAAAAGGTTTTTAGCGGCTCCAGGCCAAACCATTTAAAATTCAAGTGCATTGGCCTTAGCAAATCATCTTCACTTAGTCCATTAAAAAATTTTTCGTTCGGATCATTGAATGCTTCTTTCGGCGCATTGGCCGTCACTGACATCATATACTTCCCCTTGAGTAGACCTCCCAGTCCGTAATTCTTTTTCGGTGCTTCCTCCGTTCTGCCATCACCATTAGACATTTTGCCCATCATGCCAGCGGTCAACACTTCGTCCAGGTACTTTTTGAAACTCCACGTGACACCCATCCAATTGAGAGGTGTCTGAAGCAATACAATGTCTGCCCATTTGAATTTTTCAATCTCTTCATCTACATCATATGCTTTTTCGGTTACAGTATTCTTGATATCAAAGTCTTCCTCACCAAGCATTGATGCGGCTCTATCGATCAGTGCCTGATTGAGCTTTCCTTCTGCAAAGGGGTAATACTGGTGCCCATTGATAATGAGTATTTTTTTCATTGTTTATTAATTATTCTTAATAGTTTCACAAATAAACTATCAATGGTTTATTTTTGTTACCAATTGAAAGAAATAAACTGAAAATAGTGGTAACCAAAAAGTGACCTATGGGAAGAAAAGTGATTGATAATCCAAATTTGTGTTCGCTCGTACATGCGATGAACATCATCGGCGGAAAGTGGAAACCCATCCTGTTGTATTTACTAGCTAATGGCAGTATGCGATTTGGTAAATTGCTGTTCAATACACCAAAAATCTCCAAGAAGGTATTGACGGATCAGTTGAAAGAATTGGAAGAAGACGGTTTGATAACCCGAACGAGATACGCTGAAGTTCCTCCCCGAGTCGAGTATTCCCTATCGGAAAAAGGGGAAGCGCTGCTTCCTGTTTTGAAAGCGTTGAGTGACTGGACATTTGACACATACAAGGACGTGGAATTTGAGCAATGTAGAATCATAACGTTGTGAGATTCAGACCCAAGTAGTATCGAGTAACCTATATCCTGGCTTGTTCTATTCAATTTCTAACACCTCACTATCCATCAGAATTCGACTTTTTCAGATAAAACCTATTTTCTCTATTTCAGATTGGAGTCCTTTCCTGGTAGTTGGGCAATAATTCACAGTTTCAAGGTGATTGGCAATTACCTTTCCAGGGGCTTTTTTTACGAATTTTTGAACATCTTCTAGGTCATTAATTTTGACTGTTGAGAAGTTTAACTAATTCCTGGTTTCGAGAGACTCATGAAACCCACACTTTTCGTGAGACTTTTATGTTAGATCTAAAAAATGTGAATTCTAGTATTTGGTGTATAATCAATCGACCGTTTACCGATATAAAAAGTGATGGAAAGTCTCTTTTAACTTGAGATAGCTTTTCATTCATAATCAATTATAAAAACCTTCACTCCTCTTTTGTACAACTCACTCACAAGTTTGTCATAGCCTCTATTTGCTGGATCTAAATGATCGATCTTTGATTCTCTGAATGCCAATAAACCTAACTGTTCCATTGCAAGAATTTCTGTCGGTAATATTGAAATATCTGAATCAGTGAAATCAATAGATTCCAAACTATCGAGCTTAAAGAGTTGTGTTGGGAATTCTGAGATGTAGGTGTTATTAATTCTTATATGTTTAAGACTAGACAAGTTCGAGAATGAAGCCGGTAGTGAGGTCAACTTGTTGTTGTAGACATAGGCTTCCTCAAGATTCATACTACCGATATCTTCTGGTAGGTATTCCAATTGATTGTGGTGTAGAAAGAGTGCTGAAATATTCTGAAGTTTAGAAATCCCTTCGGGAAGCCTACGAAGATTATTGTTCTGCAAGGTCAATGACAAAAGATCTTGACATTTATATAGTTCCTCAGGAATCGTTTCCAATTGATTATTGTGTAATTCAAGAACCAGAAGACTATCAAGCTCTTCAATTCTATCTGAAATTCGTATGATCTTATTGTATGAAAGATCTAACCTTCTAAGGTTACTCATGTAGGATATTTCATCTGGCACCTCCCTAATATTAGAGTGGCGTGCCTCTATCGACCTTAAGTCTTTTAGTTTTCTTGTATGTCTCAAGTGTGCTTCAAAGTGCTTAAGGTTATTAGAATTAATGGCGAGTCTTTCCAGATATTTGAGCTTTTTGATTCTTCGGGGCACTCTCTCAAACCGATTGTAATTCACATTTAGGGAGGTTAATTTTTTAAACTTTTTGACTTTTTTTGGAAGTGACGAAAGGTTATTCCATGAGAGATTGACATCCCTTATTTGAAGAAACTTAGGCAAAATGAAATCGCTATTACCCAACTCATTTCCTGATAGGTTGATATGCTCAAGACATGACATCTCTTTAAGCCATCGGGGTAGTTCTGAGATCTTATTAAAGGATAAATCTAAATGCTTAAGATTTTTATATTTAAAAATAAAATCAGGTATGGAAGTCAGCTCCATGAAACTCAAATCAAGAGAGGTTACCTCCAAAAAAGATTCATCTGTTTCGTAATAAGCATATCTATTTGCTGCACTATTATCTGCCTCTCGCCGTCCTTGAACTTTCAGATACTGTAGAGAAGAGTCCATTCCATATTGATATCTAAGCTGTTCTGCGTACATAATAATCCTGTAGCGACGTTGCTTGCCCTCCTCCTGATCCGCCCCAGGAGTCTGCCCTAAAAGATTTAAGGCAAAAACATTTAGAAGTATGAACATTCTTACCATTTTCATATGTCTTAGTGAATCATTCATTTCTTAAAGATTCCACTGGATTGGTGGTCGCAGCTTGCAATAAATGATAAGTGAGCGCCAAAGAGGTAAAAGCTAAGCAAATGGCTGTAGATAAAAAGAAAGGCCAAGGCGTCAAGTCGACATGTTGATCATAATTAAATAACCATTGCTTGACAAAATAAAATGCAATGGGTGCAGCGATGCAATTAGCAATAACAAGTAGGCTTATAAATTTTCTTGAGAGAAGAACCAGTATTTTACTGATCGAAGCGCCATTAACTTTTCTGATCGCAATTTCCTTACGTTTCATTTCTATTGTAAATGATATCAAGCCAATTATTCCCAATGAAGTAATAAATATGATTAGAAAGCTGACTACTCTGAGCAGGTCAAGAAACCTGTTTTCGCGTGCATAAATGCTCTTCAACTCTTGATCGAGAAAGGAAAAATCAAAGGCATAGTTTGGAAATGTTTCTTTCCATGCAGATTCAACTTGGTCTATCCCATTTAACACCTCATTTTCGCGGATTCTTACGTAGATATTATTTACACCCCATTCATTCAAATTGATCATAAGTGGAGCTACTTTTTGATAGGAAGGTCCAATTGAAAAGTCACTGACTACTCCAATAACATCTTGATAATAATAGTCTCCATTCTCATCTCTATCCCTGGACCTCAACTTCAGGCTAGTTGCTATATCTTCCCATCCATACTTTTTCACTGCAGCCTCGTTAAGTAGGACAGTGCGGTATTCACTTTCTCCTCGACTCTTCTCAAAGTCCCTGCCCATTATGATAGTACCTTCAATGGTCTTGATAAAATCAACATCAACATCAATTCGATTCATCGAGGTATTGATCGTTTGACCGTCGAGCGTTTCGAAAACGGGATCATTGGCATTCGCTTCTTCACTTAATGAATTGTACGAACTAGTGACTCCAGCTAATGAAGATTTATTTCCTAGCGAGTTCATGAAAACCTCCAATTTGTCATTTATAACAGGATCATTGGGTATTGAGAGACTGAGTAAATTGGTTTTGTTATAGCCAATCTCTTTATTCATAATAAAGCGAGTCTGTTGCCCTACAAAAAGCATCCCGATCACTAAAATTGAAGACAAGCTATATTGAGAAATCATCAGCAAGGTTCTAAACCTATTCGAACTCCTGCCTTTTCCTAGCTTGCCTTTCAAGGCGTTTGAAGATTCAAATGAGACAAGATAAAACGCGGGATAAGCACCCGATAAAAATCCAATAATTAAAGAAAGAAGTAAAATGCCAGTCGCATTGGGTAGTGTTAATATCGTCTCAATTGACATATGTAAGCCGGACAATTCATTGAATAATGGAAGAAGGACAATTGAAAAGGCAATGCCTAAAAATCCCGAGATCAGTGCCAAAAGCACAGATTCTGAGATAAATTGTCCGATGAGTAAATGTTTTGATGAACCGAGAACCTTCCTAATGCCTACTTCTTTCATTCGTTCCGCTGAGCTCGCTGTGGCAAGATTTACATAATTAATACATGCGATGACGATTAGAAATAACATCATCACTACCATGGCTTGTACGTTTGTTCGACTACCGTGTGGATAAAGCTCCCAGATATGTTCTTCATCTAAATAGATGGATTCTAATGGCTGTAGCAGGAGATTAGCTTTGGCATCCTTTTTCTCAAAGAAGCCTTTCAAGTGCTTTTGGCAAAAGGCTGGTATTTTCTGTTTCAATCCATCGATATCATTGAGATCATTTAGCAACACATAGGTATAAACATGTCCTCCAAGCCATCGATTTTCGTCTGTTCTATTCGGAATTGTCGCAGATATCAAAGCTTCAACCGGAAGATGTGTTCGAATATGGTCTTTGATCACTCCCGTGATTTTAAATACCCTGGAAGCATCATGACCCACTTTCAGAGTTTCCCCAATAACTTCTGTGGTTGAAAATAATTTATTGGCCAAAGCCTCAGAGATAACAATAGAGTTTGGCTCCGCAAGAGCCTCATCTGGGTTTCCGGCTGTCATTTTAATTTTAAAGACCTTCAAAAATGAAGCTTCTGCGTAGAAAACCTTGTTTGATTTGACTTGTACATCTTCATGAATGAACTCAGCGGAATGATCTGACCCTCTTTTATAGAATCGGATGACCTCTTCTATTTCCGGAAATTCTTCTTTCAGTGTTGGTCCAATGGGCTGCGCTACATTACTATAAACAGAATTTTGTCCATCAAATGTCAGGTCGTAATTTACACGATAAACACGCTGTGAATCAACCAAATGCTGATCGTAAGACAGCTGATCAGATATATAGAGCCATAAAAGAAATGAAATAGCAAAACTTATGGCTAAACCAGAGATATTGATAATGGAATAGATCTTTCTTTTTCTGAGATTCCTCCAGGATACCTTAAAGTTTGATGGCATCATCGAGAGGACGGATCTGCTTTTCCAGGGTGGTGTCTTTTTTCCATCACTTCTTGCAATGAAATATTCATCTGCGATTTCCTCCGGACTTACTATTGATTTTTCTGTTGCCAGAATGAATGCGTCTTCTTCTCCATACCCTTTCTCCAAATATTCATCAATGCGATCCCGAAGATTTGCCTCAATCTCTTCAATAAAGCCAGGTTCTAAACCTTGTTGCTTCCATAGAGTTTTAATTCGTCCTTCTATGGCTTTTTCCAGATTGAATGGTTCCATTTGCTAACCCAGTTCTAATGTTAAATTGGAACTCCATAGTCTTTTCAGCGCAGTATTTACATTCATCCACTGACGCCTTACAGTCTCCCTTTCCTTCTTTCCTAATTGCGTTAGGATATAGTACTTTCTCTTCCTTCCATTTTCAAGAACAACCCACTCGGATTGAATCAACCCATCATTCTCCATCCGATGAAGGACCGGGTACAGCATCGCATCTGTCCATTCCAGCTCCCCATTAGATAATTGCTCAATGTTTTTAATAATCTGATAACCATAACTCTTTCCATGAGACAGAATGGATAAGACCAGTGGTTTGGTAGAAGCAGCTACCAGTGTTTTGTATGCCATATTATTATTTTTTTACCTAATATTGTTAGGTACAAATATACATAATGACACCATGTATAAGAACAAAAACATAAAACCATCCAATTTTATATTATCTCATCATGACTTATATGAAGATGATTTACAAAGTTCAAGCATTTCAATACATACTCAATTAGTAGCAATTCATATCAAAGACGTTTCATTAATTGGAGATCACACTCCATCTTACCAATCTTTACACCAGAAATAGGTTTATTCACCCAGTATAAGATTGAAATGATTACCAACAAGGAAAAACGTATACACTATCTGGGATTTGATGATAAATGGTTTGCCATCATAGGCATTCTGATATTAGGTATATC
>CAZWLS010000250.1:0-6324 GCA_964634415.1 uncultured Roseivirgaceae bacterium
ACGTCTGAACTCCAGCCAGTATCCAAAGGATTTTCGGCTTGATCAGCCCATCAAAAATTTGATTGTAGAAAAAAACCAGACATATAAACCCCACTACCGTGTAAATATGCAGCAGTGGCATGTTGTTTTCGCTATTATAAAAAAGTATTGACGCACCCACTTGAACAGCAAAAGACACAAAAATGAACCAAGAGAAATACTTCATTTCTCTTGGCAATTTTTTGTAGATCACCATAGTATATATTCCTACAATAAACGTAGGGATATTGGAATAATCAATTATACTTTTAGCGATCGCGTCAAACATGCTATTAATTGATATCTAGTGGACTACCAGGATCGCATGCATTTGGACATGGCTGTGAAAAATCAAACACATAAGGTCCATCTCCATCTCCTAGCTCATCATCACTTTTCTTTTTGTTACCAGTGTAAGGTCCTTTCAAAATAACATCCTTACCAGGAACTCCGGCACTCAACTTAGCTCCCTCTACTGGTGTTAAGTAAATCTTAAATTCACCCGTTGCTTCCTCAAGCCCTATATAAACTCTTACGTGTCGATACTTTGCATTTCTGGTTACATTCATATTCATGCCCATTGCCTCGACTAAATCAACAGATCTGATTGTAAATGCTCGGATTGGATCGACACCATGGAATACAGCTCTAGATAA
Organism: uncultured Roseivirgaceae bacterium; assembly: GCA_964634415.1. Classification (GTDB taxonomy): domain Bacteria; phylum Bacteroidota; class Bacteroidia; order Cytophagales; family Cyclobacteriaceae; genus Ekhidna. Next base: position 675 of record CAZWLS010000250.1, read on the forward strand.
TGAATCATAGTACTGGACATTCTCCACAGCTGAAGCCAGCGACACAGCGTACATTGAAGATGTGGAATCTTTAATTTCAAAAGGTGGAGCCTCAGCCACAGCGGACTCGGTTGTTGTTTCTTGGCAAGAAATAATTGCCATGATCAATAATACTCTTAGTAGGTTTTTCATAGTTAAATAGTTTAAGTAAACAATTCTAATCATTATCAAGGCCATTAATAAAGAGTCATGTGAAATTCAAGTAATTCTTTCCATATCAAAATGAAAAAACAGGTATTTCTACCTGTTTCATAAAAGGGTTATTTCTCCTCTAGTAAGCAAATTCATAAGGATTCAACTTTACAATATCGATTTAGGAAAATTCCTAATCCATTCGATGGAGTTAATCCGAAAATCCTTAAGAGTAGGAATTATTAAAAGTTTTAAAATCTTATGTCTGGAATCAAAGTAGATTTTGCCGTATATGGGGCTTTAAAAAATGGAAATGAGCACAACGGGTTGGCAATGGATGTAAAATCTAAGTTGCAAGAACTCATTAATCAAAATAACGGTATTGTTACCATCACAAATAGCTATATGGGTGGAGATCCATGTCTAGGTAATACCAAACAATTCGGAGCACAAATTCGCCGAAAAGGTAGCGTTTTCCACTACGCATGTCTTGAAGGACAAACAATAGATTTTGAACAAGGAGGAGTTTTAACGCAATAATTAATATAGATACTCATCGCCTAGGAAGACTTACATCTACCTAAGTAACTCAATACTCTTCGGAAAAGACCGAAGGGGTAGCTGGTTGGGAATAGCTCTCCGTATGGGGGGCTTTCTTTTTTTTGAATATGACCAAAAACGGATAAAAATACCTGTTTTCTAATTCGCGTATTTATCCCCTTTTATTGGACGTTCGTTTTTCGAAAATTTGCTCTTAACAATCTCATATTAGTTGGTTTTCTAATGACGGAATGCTCACCAAAACGGTGGGCTTTCTTTTTTTATTCCAAGCAGAAGTAGTCCTATTTTTGCAGCTATGAACTACGTTAATCTAGATATACAAAATGGAATCGGTACTGTAGAGTTCTTTACCGAACAAAGCAATTCGTTGCCTGGTGAGATTTTAAAAAAACTGGCAGAAACCATTACGGAGGCTGGGGGAAATCCTGAAATTAAAGTTATCGTCCTTAAAAGTGGAGGTGATCGAACATTTTGCGCCGGGGCAAGCTTTGATGAACTGATCGCTATCGAGACCCCAGAGCGAGGAAAAGAATTCTTTATGGGCTTTGCCAATGTGATAAATGCAATGCGGAAAGCTCCTAAGTTCGTCATTGGCAGACTTCAAGGAAAAGCCGTAGGTGGAGGCATAGGACTTGCCGCGTCTGTAGATTACTGCTTTGCCACTAAGCATTCAGCAATAAAACTTAGTGAACTTGCATTGGGCATCGGTCCATTCGTCGTAGGACCTGCAATTGAAAGAAAAATGGGGCTTTCTGCAATGTCTCAAATGGGAATCAATCCAGATGAATTTTACGACCCTCTATGGGCACAGGCAAATGGACTATTTGCTAAAGTGTGCGAAGACGCAGAAGAATTGGATGCTGCAGTAGAAGCTCAAGCTAAAAAATTGGCTGCATACAACCCGGAGGCCATGGCTGAGCTAAAAAAAGTTTTTTGGAGAGGAACGGACCATTGGGATGATTTACTTTCTGAAAGAGCAGAAACTAGTGGAAAACTTGTATTATCTGATTTTACAAGAAACTTCATTCAAAAGTTTAAAAACAAGTAATTAGACTGCAAAAGACTTGATGGTGTTTGCAAGTACCATCAAGTCTACTTGTTCTATCGGATGCTTACTATCTCTTATCAGTTCAAAATCACAGTTGGCTATCCACTGCGCTACCTGTAAAGTCTCTTCTTGAGAAACCATTTTATCCTGATCTGCCAAACACAACTTGACTGGTATTTTGATATTCGCCAAAACAGCCTCTTGCATAGGCCTCATTTCTCCCAACTGCAACATGAAATCAGCAGTTTTTGAAAGCATTTGTCTCCAGTAATTACCGTGTCTTCTTTCAAGCGCTTGTGCAAACTTTGGCACCTTAGATTCTATCACGTCAGGATTTAGCTGCTTGACTTCTCGCGCAGCGATTTCAGCATTCCATTCCATCTTAGTACCAAGTGTGATTAAAGATTTGATCTTACCAGGATCGTTTGCAGCATTTAATAAGGCGATAAAACCACCCATACTGTATCCAAAAACATGAGACGGCTCCCCAATCTCATCAAGTTTCTGGTCTAGCTGAGAATTAAAACGATCAATTGAAAAATCATCCGTATTCGACGCAAGTTTTCCATGTCCAGCAAATTCTAAAAGATGGACTTCAAAATCATCTTTAAGTAATTCTTGTAACGGTACCAGCTGATCAGCACCACCAATCGCGCCATGCATCAGGATTAATTGCTTCATTGGATAAATTTATATTTTTACGAAAACCAAATTTATGTTTCTTCGAAAGCTTTTCAATTCAGAGAATAAACTTGCTTGGGTACTCGTAGACCTAGTAATCGTAATCTTAGGGGTTTATTGCGCTTTTCTTATTCAACAATATGCAGCCAAGGAAAAAACTTTGAATGAAAAAGATAAAATCATATCTGCCATAAAATACGAACTGGAATTTTTCAGAGTAGAAATGCCCGGTAGTGCATCGTATGCAAATAGTCAAGCTAGAACTTGGCAAAATATTTACAATGAAGGCAGGTACGAAAATTTTTCCGATTGGAGATTTGTTGAACCACAATACAATTTCCAGGTAATTCAGCATGCATTTAGCGTTCAAGACACAGACATAATCAGCTTCGATTTGAACAAGGCACTGCACGAGGTTTATCAGCAAGCTAGGCGGGTACAAAATATCGAACGAACGATGACTCAACTTGGCTTTCGCTATCAATCCATTCCAAGAGATGCAGAGAATGACGCTGTCGAATATCAAATTATCTGGAATAAAAACTACGACGATTTCCAAAGGATGTATCGCGCAATGTATGATCGTGCTGAAGATTTAGGACTGCTAGCTAAAAAAGCAGCTCTAGCCTTAGATATAGTAAATGAAGAAATTCGAACAGCATCAAAAAGAAAAGTTGAAGAAAGTCTCATCATCGAATACGTAGATGAATTGGTAAACAATGAGGAGCAAGCTGTAGTAGCGGTTGGTCAAGCATTTCCAGATTTTACAGAAGAAGAAATAAGGATCATGTATAGAAAAGCTACCGGGACTTACGAAGAAGAAGTTCCAACAGAGTCGACCCAAGAATAATCATAAATACATACCTTTATTCGCTAAACCATTAACCTTACTTTCATGTATTTCAGAAATATCATGAGCTATGGAATTGCATTTCTCATAGCTCTCTCAACAATTGCGCAAAGTCGAATAGAAGTATCCAATGCGACTGACGGTACATTCAGTCAAAAGTCTGTTCGCAGCTTAAATTGGATGAATGATGGACAATATTACAGTGCATTGTCTGACAATAAAATCATTAAGTACAGTGTAAGAACTGGAGAAGAAGTTGAAACCATTGCAGATGGGAATACCCTTGGCCTTGAAATTTCTTCATATAGCTTCAGCGATGATGAATCCATCGTCTTAATCATGACCGATCGTCAATCGATTTATAGAAGATCATATACTGCCATTTTCTACCTGTACAACAGAGATACAAAATCTGCCACCAAGCTTTCGGATGGAAGGCAATCATACGCTACGCTTTCACCTGACAATTCTAAGGTGGCATTTACAAGGGACAATAACTTGTTTTACGTTGACATAGCAACCAAGAAAGAAGTAGCTGTAACAAATGACGGAAAGTTCAATTATGTAATCAATGGAAGTTCCGATTGGGTATACGAGGAGGAACTTTACCTGACACAGGCATTTGCATGGTCACCAGACAGCAAAAGACTTGCATACTACCGGATGGATGAGTCTGGAATAAATGAATACAATCTTCAACTATGGAAAGATGGTGCCAACTATCCAGAAGACTATAGATACAAGTATCCAAAGGCTGGAGAAGAAAATTCTGTAGTAGAGATTTATACCTACGAGCTCTCCAATGGATCAAAATCCAAGGCGGACATTGGTGCTGATACAGATATTTACATACCAAAAATCTATTGGACTAAAAACCCTGAATTACTTGCTGTCCAGCGACTAAATCGCCTCCAAAACAAACTGGATATCTTGCATGTGAATGCGAAAGACGGTAGCTCCAAAGTTATACTTACTGACAAGAGTGAAACGTACATCGATTTTACTTTTTGTGACGATCTGACTTACCTGGATAATGGCAAGCAATTCATTTTTAGTAGCGAAATAAGTGGTTATAAGCACTTCTATTTATACAACCTTGATGGAAGCTTGGTTAATCAAATTACAAAAGGTGATTTTGAAGCACACACGCTAGTAGGAATTGATCAAAAGAAAAAAACGCTTTATTATGCCAGTTCGGAAGACTCTCCTCTTGAGTCCCACCTCTATTCAGTATCCTTTTCAGGGAAGGGGAAAAAGAAACTCACTAACAAGGCAGGCAGATATAGAATAAATATGAGTGACGATTGTAGTTATTACATGAGCTATCATTCATCTGCCACTACGCCTTTGAACGTATCATTATACCAAGCAAAAGGAAATGAGCTAGTTAAAGTTATGGAGGACAATTCAGCTCTTGCTAAAAAAACTAGCGATTATGGATTTGTAGAAAAGGAATTTTTCCAAATCAGCAACGATAATGCTGATCAACTGAATGGATTCTTTCTCAAGCCTGCTGATTTCGATGAGAATAAGAAATATCCGTTGCTAATCTTTCAGTACAGTGGGCCAGGATCTCAAAATGTATCAAATAGTTGGGCAGGAGGTCACTTTGTTTGGCATCAGTACCTTGCACAGAATGGATATATTGTAGCAGTCATTGATACCAGAGGCACAGGTTATCGAGGTGAAGATTTCAAAAAGACGACATATAAACAGCTTGGTAAATATGAGACAGAGGACCTGATCTCAGCTGCCAAAACACTAGGTGGATATTCATACATAGATGAAAGTAGAATGGGAGTATGGGGATGGAGTTATGGTGGCTACATGTCTTCACTTTGTATTCTAAAAGGCAACGATGTATTCAAAACAGCAATAGCTGTTGCACCTGTAACCACTTGGCGATACTACGACACCATTTATACCGAGCGCTACTTGCAACGTCCTCAGGACAACCCAAGCGGGTATGACGACAACAGCCCAAATACACATGCAGATAAACTAAAAGGTAATTTCTTACTAGTGCATGGCACAGGTGATGATAATGTACATTTCCAAAACTCGGTGGTCCTGCAGGAAGAATTAATCAAAGCAGGCAAGCAATTTGATTCATTCTATTACCCAGATAAAGCACATAGCCTAAGAGGACGAAGGGGTCACCTTTACCAAATGATGACAGATTTTATCATGGAAAAGCTGTAAGAATTAGTTCTTAAATCGATCCAATCTTTTACAGTTTTTGATAGCAAAATAAAGCGCCTTTCCTATCGCTAGGAGAGGCGCTTGATCTTTACCGTAAATATGTATTTCTGAAACCCAACCAGATCCATCATTGGAAT
>CAZWLS010000251.1:0-2371 GCA_964634415.1 uncultured Roseivirgaceae bacterium
ACAGAAAGGAAAGATCAATGAGAACGCAGGTATTCGTGATTCTCATGCTACCATAATCAATGCTGATATCGAGAAAGTCTGGAATATTCTCATAGATATGGAAAATTGGCCATCTTGGAATCCTGAAGTTAAGAAAGTGACTTTAGAAGGTGATGTCGAAGAAGGTACAAATTTTCAGTGGATTCAGGGAAGAACACACGGTAATTCTCAAATCCAAAGTGTCAAGAAACCTCATACACTTTCATGGACGAGCAAAGCAAAACTCGTAAAACGTATTTACGTTTGGTCTTTAGAATTTGATGAAGGACAAACTATCGCCACTGTAAGTGCATCATTCCAGGGAGCATTCGTTGTTCTTGCTGAGAATCACCAAAAGGTGTATAACGAACTTTTGACTTGGCTAGAATTGCTTAAAAACAAAGCAGAAGAGGAATAAAAATTACTCCTCTTCTTTTGGTTTGGTAAGCTCTCTTAATTGTTGCTGTACAATCTCGAAGCCAGGTTTCATTTCTAATACTTCTAAGAATTTAGCCTTAGCACCTTCAATATCCCCTTGCTCCATTAAAATCATAGCTTTCACTCGATGAGCTGCTACTTTTAAAGACACTTCTTGTCCTGTGCCTTCTGTATTTGGAAATGTAATCGTACTTGTTTCTGCTGCCGGATCTCCAATAATTATATCTAATGAAGTATTAGATTCTGTAAATCTTCTAAGTTCCATTTGAAGAAAGGATATCTTATAAAGCACATTAACATCACCAGTTGCCAAATGCAATTTCTCATAATTAGTGATTGCTTTATCCTTAACTCCTATATTATCAAAACCAGTTGCGGCAATCTCCATGGCGAATTGATTTTGAGGATTTATTTGAAGAGACTGTTGTGCAACTAAAGCAGCTGATGCACTTTGATTGTATTGAAGGTACGATAAAGCAAGAGAATCATAAAGAGCTGGATTAGCAGGATTTTCCGCTAATAAATTGTAAAGTGCCATCCTTGCTACCAACGGGTCATTGAACAACTTTGCAGAATTGTAGATAAATGACTGTTTTCTTAACTCCCAAGGAATAGAATCTCCTTTGGCAATTTCTTGACTTTGTCCATTTGCGTATCCAACGGATAAAACTGCGAGCAGTAGGAATATTTTTTTCATATGATATGCTTAATAATCTTAATCTGAATGATCCAATACACCATCACATTTCTTTAAACCAATGATGCAACAGCCTGCAAACATAGTTATTTGTTTTTATGCTCTGAAATGTATTTTAAAGTAGGTTTTAAACCATGTTTTTCGCCCAATTGAAGCATCAGCTCAAATGCCTCATTCTCTTCATTTTTAATTCGACCATCAAGTATGGCGTCCTTTATTTCGTTTTTAATATCACCAATAATCTTTGATGGCTTTATGTCAAACACTTCTATTATCTGCTCCCCTGATATAGGTGGATTAAAATTCATCACTTGATCCCGCTCTTCAACTTCTTTAATCCGTTGTTCCACTTTTTTGAAGTTAGACTTGTACTTCTTTACACGCTCAGGACTTTTGGATGTAATATCAGCTTTACATAGAGTCATCAAATCATTCACATCACTACCTGCTTCAAAAATCATTCTTCTAACAGCAGAATCAGTCACCCGATCATTCACAAGTGCTATTGGCCTTAGGTGGAGCTTTACCAATTTCTGAACATATTTCATCCGATCATCTAATGGCAGCTTTAGCCTTTTAAATATTCCAGGTACCCACTTTGCCCCTAAGTCTTCATGACCATGAAATGTCCATCCTACTTTCTCATTAAATCGTTGTGTAGCGGGCTTAGCAATATCGTGAAGTATAGCAGACCATCGCAACCACAGGTCATCTGTCATTTCACATATATTATCTAATACTTGAAGCGTATGATAGAAGTTATCCTTGTGCCCTTTGCCATTAATCTTTTCTACTCCATGCAGATCTACCATTTCTTTAAAGATCAACTTCAACAATCCACAATGAAATAGTAACTGAAATCCGTATGAAGGTTTATCTGATAATATTATCTTGTTGAGCTCATCCGTAATCCGCTCTTGAGTTATGATAGATATTCTATCGACATGATCGACAATTCCCTCAAACGTATCTGGCTCAATATCAAAATGAAGTTGAGTAGCGAAGCGAATAGCTCTAAGCATCCTTAGGGGATCATCAGAAAATGTTATTCCAGGTTCCAATGGGGTTCGGATGATCATATTGCGGAGATCCTCCATGCCATTAAAAGGATCTATCAAGTCACCATATGATGCTTTATTTAAGCTGATAGCCATAGCGTTAATCGTGAAATCACGCCTGTTTTGATCATCTTCTAAGGTTCCATCTTCTACAATAGGA
>CAZWLS010000251.1:2383-6318 GCA_964634415.1 uncultured Roseivirgaceae bacterium
CGAATCTCTACTATAAGACTCCTTACGTGCACCTACAAATTCGTATTCATAACCCTCAAAATGAATGGCTGCTGTTCCAAAATTTTTAAAAGTGGATAGCTTGGCTTCTGGGCCAAGAAGCTTTGAAACCTCCTTTGCTAATTGGATTCCACTACCAACACAAACAAAATCTATATCCTTAGAAGTTCTTTGTAGGATTAAATCACGTACATAGCCTCCTACGACAAATGATTCTACATTTATGTTTTCAGTAGCTTTAGATACCACTGAAAAAATGCTGTTAGATTCTAGATGCGCTAGTAGTTTATTATGCATTGAGCAAAGATAGTTTTCAATTACCCATATGCTTTGGTAAGATGAGGTAGATTATCATAAAGCTCATCAAATTGTCTAGTTCCCTCTTTAGATAGCAATCCTCTAAAAAAACTTCTCAATTGTTTTGATAACAACACGTGGAATTCCTTCTCAAGTTTTACTACCGAGTAATCAGCAGGTTTTCCAAAAAGAAACGAGCTTAATGTTTCTTTATACATCATCAAGGAGACCATTGGGTCAACTCTATCATCAATCATCTTTTCCTCATAACCTTGTTGAAGAAGTATTGAGAATCGATTGAAAACAGCGCCATCTAAATGATCTGAGATGATTTTAGTTAATAGACTATTATCGTTAAAAACATCCCTCAAAACTTCAATACTCATATGCCTGACATACTCATGCATCATTTGCAGATAGTCAATTAACTTGTTAATAAAATCTTGATCTGATGAGATTATTTTTTCAGATAAACTAATGATCCCTTCGAGCTTCATCTTCCCTACCTCAATAAATAGTTGTTCTTTATTTCGGAATTGAAAATAGATGGTCTTCTTGCTCATTTTAAGAGAAGCAGCAATATCATTGATAGTTGTCCCATTGTATCCTTTAGTTGAGAAATGGGCGTAGGCTGCAGCAAGTATACGTTCGCGCTTATCTAACAAAGTGGTTAATTTGAAGCCAAAAATAGCTGCTCAAAATTCATGTACAAGAAAAAAATGTTAAGGAATCTCTTCGAATGAAATAGATTTGTTTTCAATGGAAAATGAGCAAGCTAAAAAGCAGATTGAATCACTTACAGAGGAATTAAATCACCACAATTACCTCTATTATCAAAAGAGTGAACCAGAAATATCTGACTATGAGTTTGATACAAAGCTCAAAGAGCTTGAAGCACTAGAAGCTAAGCACCCAGAATTGAAACTTCCACACTCACCAACTTCTCGTGTAGGAGGTGATATCACAAAGGATTTTGAGACCATTCCCCACAAGTATCCCATGCTCTCTTTAGGAAATACTTATTCTAAGGAAGAGCTATTAGAATTTGATGGACGGGTAAAAAAAGGTTTGGGCACAGAAAATTATGAATACATCTGTGAACTAAAATTTGATGGAGTAGCCATTAGCCTAAAATACGAAAATGGGATATTGTACAAGGGGATTACACGTGGTGATGGAACTAAGGGTGATGATATCACCACCAACGTTAAAACTATTCGTTCCATTCCCTTGAAAATACACGGGGATAACTTCCCTAATTCTTTTGAAGTAAGAGGCGAAGTATTTATGCCTAAAGAACAATTTATTAAGCTAAATGATAGTGTAGAAAAGGAGAATGAAATTCGGGAGCGTGAAGGCAAGTCTTTAATTACAAAATATGCTAACGCGCGAAACACGACATCTGGAACATTAAAAATGCAAGACTCAGCTATTGTAGCATCCAGAAAGCTTGATTGTTACCTCTACTCCTATCTTGATGATAATAACACATTTGATACTCATGAAAAATCAATCAACTTCCTTGAGCAAGTAGGTTTTAATGTATCTCAGACCTATAAAAAATGTAAGAGCATTGATCAAGTAATTGAGTATATAAATAAATGGGATCAAGAAAGACACGAACTACATGTTGAGACCGATGGAATTGTCATAAAGGTCAACAATATTGCTCATCAATCTGAGCTTGGATTTACAGCTAAAAATCCAAGATGGGCTATCTCATATAAGTTTAAGGCAGAGTCTGCTGTCACAACACTCAATGACATCACCTATCAGGTAGGTAGAACTGGTGCTATTACTCCTGTCGCTGAATTGGAACCCGTATTGCTAGCAGGAACTACTGTAAAACGCGCTTCACTTCATAACGCCAATGAAATTGAACGTTTGGATGTTAGAATTGGAGATAGTGTCAATGTAGAAAAAGGAGGAGAAATCATTCCGAAAATTACAGGAGTTAACATAAATAATCGGTCCTCAGAGGTAATCCCTGTGGTGTATATAAGTCAATGTCCTGAATGTGGAACAGAACTCGTACGAAAAGATGGCGAAGCACAACATTATTGCCCCAACAAAGAAACATGTCCACCTCAAGTACTTGGTCGCATAGAACATTTCATTAGTAGAAATGCATTAAATATAGAATCTCTAGGACCGAGAACTATTAAAGGCTTCTTAAACAAAGGACTTATTACAAGTGCCGCAGGATTGTATAAACTACAGTTTGATGACATTAATAACCTTCAGTTTGAGGAAATAGATGAGTCATCTGGAGAAACGGTCAAGCGCTCCATAAAAGAGAAGTCTGCACTTAATATTATAGAGTCAATAGAAAACTCAAAAAAGATACCATTTGAAAGAGTCCTATTTGGACTAGGAATCCGATATGTTGGTAAGACCGTAGCAGAAAAGCTTGCTCAACATTTTGTCACTATCGACCGTCTAATTAATGCAACGTTTGAAGAAATTGTTGCCGTTCATGAGATTGGAGATCGTATTGCTGAAAGCCTAGTTTCTTATTTCAATGATGATGATAATCTACTAATGGTAGAATCGCTGAAAAGTGCTGGACTATCATTCGAAGTTGAAGTGAAAGAAGGAACTGATGATACCTTAAAAGGGCTTATATTCGTCGTTTCTGGCGTGTTTGAAGGATATGGTAGGGATGAGTTGAAAAACATCATTAAACAACATGGCGGAAAGGTAGCCAGTAGTATTTCATCAAAAACCAACTATTTAGTTGCCGGAGCTAACATGGGTCCAGCAAAAAAAGAAAAAGCAGACTCACTTGGAATTTCAATTTTGGATGAGTCATCATTTAGAGAACTTTTAGAAAATGATTAAAAACATTTTCCTTAACCACAAAGGCAAACCATCCATTGCCTCAAAAGAACATTGTACTTATAAAGAGTCGACCAATATTGGGATTCTTTATAATGCCGATGAATTCAACATTGAAATAATCAACAAATTAGAAGAATTGTTGAAAGGAGATGGTAAAAATGTAGCGAGAACAGGATTTGCTGATAAGCCATCAGAAGATAGTCTTGTCTTTAATAAAAAGGATATTTCAAGCACAGGTACTATAAAAAAAGACAATCTGTCTTTTTTTATTAATCAGACCTTTGATTTCTTAATCTCATTAGATAGCTCAGGCAATATTAACTTCAAGTACGTTTTAGCTCTTAGTAAAGCTACCTGTAAAGTCGGGTTTGAAACTGAGGAGTATTATGATTTACTTCAACTTGCTTTGAAAATGGATGAAAGTCAGCCTAAATCGGTTACTAATATTGTTCGATATCTAAAGATGATTTAGTAAGTGTCACGCTCAACCCAAATAATCACCTTTACTGGAAGTTTCTAACAAACAATGCTGGGTTAAATAATAATTTTGAGGGAGATGAAAGAAGAATTAAAAGGAACCGGTGTGGCGTTAGCAACACCTATGAATAGTGATTACTCAGTAGATTACCAAGCACTAGGTAAATTGTTAGATTATATTAATGAAGCCTTAAACGAAGATTATAAGCACGCCTTTCAAGAGAGTATTTTGAGAAAGCTTCTCCATTATTCTAAAGTAGAGGAATCTCAAAACTATCAAGAGTTTGTGCTTGATGCTCTCT
>CAZWLS010000252.1:0-6313 GCA_964634415.1 uncultured Roseivirgaceae bacterium
TAAAAAAGAAAACCCTGACTCATTTCTGAATCAGGGTTTTGAAAGTGGGCTCTGAGGGATTCGAACCCCCGACCCTCTGGGTGTAAACCAGATGCTCTGAACCAACTGAGCTAAGAGCCCGTTCCTAAAAGGACTGCAAATTTAGTACGCTTTACTTTCCATGCAAGTCTCTTGAGAAAATATTTTTCAATCCAATGCTTTTAAAAGAAATTTATTGAATGGATAGAGTGTTTTGTACGTCTCTACAACTTGACTTACAATGTCACTTGAAGTGGTTTCCTTATCAGTAAATTGCCTCATGAATACATAATGTTTAAGCTGTAAAAGCTCAATATTCTCATGATCCTTAGGATAGCCTTTTGGTGCTGTCTTCAATCGATCATCCCCGTATGGTTCCCCGAATGTTTCCTTGAACTTTTTATCATCTATGATAGCCCGAATCTCATTTCCATTATAATCAATTTCCTGGCGCACCTTTTGTAACTTATCTGAGGATGGTTGATAGACTCCACCTCCGGCAAAATTATTACCTGGCATAATGTGAAGATAATACCCAGGATTACCCGACTGCCTACCACCATCAACAATTGCGGCTCCAAAATTGGTCTTATATGGGTCCTTATTTTTACTGAAACGTATATCTCTATTTATTCTGAAAAGTGTTTTTCGAGGATCAACTCCGGTTAGCGAAGGGTCAAAATCAGCTGTCTTTTGAATCAATTCTGAAACAAGTTCAATGACCTGTTCTTTCGCATGCTGATACCTTTTCTTATTGTCATCCATCCATTCCTTTTTATTGTGTTTGGCAAGGTCAGATAGAAACTCAAGTGTAAAATGTAAGTCCATTATGAAATGCTATTTAAAATGCTTTCTAATTTGATCGATCGAGAAGCCTTTAAAAGGACAGTTGCATTAGTCAAATCAATTGATTTTAGTTTTTCAACTAATTCTTCTTTAGAATTTGAATGGCTATTTGCTTTCGCAACTCTTCCTATTTTATCTCCTACTGTGAGTATTCGATCAATACCCAGGTCAGCGGCATGATCCAACAACTCAGCATGTTGCGAATCCGAATTTTCTACTTCATTCATGTCACCTAGAATTGCTACTTTTTTGCCTTCATTTTCTGCAAGATTTTCTAAAGCCACTTTCATTGAATCTGGATTAGCATTGTACGCATCCAATATAATTGTCACCGAACCCTGCTTAATTATTTGAGATCTAGCATTTTCAGATGAGTATTTACCTAAAGCATTTAGGATTTTACTATCAGGTACTTCAAAATACCTTCCAATAGAAACAGCTGCGGCGATATTCGAAAAGTTATACCTTCCAATTATTTGCGTTTCTTGAATTGCAGAATCAAGCGAAATAGTAACAGATGGTAAAGCTGACTTTAACTCTAAATCGCTATCAGGAAAATGAATTGGAGACTCAAACCTTTTTGACATATTTGAAAGCACAGAATCACTATCATTAATGAATACTGTACCATTATTCTTTCTTAAATAATCAAACAATTCGCTCTTCCCTCGAATCACACCTTCGATTCCACCAAAAGTTTCTGTGTGAGCCCTTCCAATGTTGGTAATCAATCCATGAGTAGGCATAGCTACTTCACAATAACTAGCGATCTCTCCGACATGGTTTGCTCCCATCTCTATTATTGCAATTTCAACCTGAGGATGAATATGAAGGAGTGTGAGTGGCACACCAATATGGTTGTTATAATTTCCTTTGGTTGCATGGATAATATATGCTTCAGAAAGCACCTTACTTATCAATTCCTTGGTAGTAGTCTTGCCATTAGAGCCAGTTATTGCAAGTACTGGACGTTTAAATCTTGCACGATGAAACGAAGCAAGATCTTGAAGAGCTTTTAAACAGTCTTTAGCCAAGATTATTCGATCATCAGTGACAAATTTTTCATCATCTACAACAGCATAAGCCGCCCCTTTATTAAGAGCTTCTTTCGCAAACTGATTTGCATTGAAATTTGGTCCGCTGATTGAAAAAAATAAGTTGTTTGGTTCGATTGTACGAGTATCTATAGATACCCCATCACTCAATAGAAACCTAGAATAAAGAAATTCAATAAAATCACCCATTGCAGCAAAAATATCTTTTACTGGTCAATATTGACCACATATATTTACAACATGGATCCAAGATTAATTAGGCCTTTGGCTTTCGCTGGAATCGTTCTCGCTATGGCACTTAGTATTTGGTATGTTGTCAAAACATATCAGGAAGGGAATCCTCGCTGGATCTTTCTCATCATGGCCTTTGGTATTGCCGCACTTCTTTCTCAATACTTAAAGCCTAAAGGAAGGAGAAAAGACTAATTCTTAACGGCAATATTAATGGTAATATTAATATCATCCTGTTCCATTACTAATACATAAGTACCTGGACTCAGATCAGTAAATGCTTGTTCTAAGACCAATTCCATCTTCTCCTTGGAACCGCTCTCCTCAATTAGCCTCCTCCCCATAAGATCATTTAGCGTTACTTTTAAATTACCTTTAATTCCCTCTATTCTTAAAGGTCCATCTGTTGGATTGGGATACACAAATATTCTGCTTTCTGACAATCCTAAAGTAATATTTTCATTTGGCTGGCCAGGCGTTGATAAGTTACCTTCTACCCAAACCATATCATTGTAATTTGTTGATCCACAACATAATTGGATGGAAGTTTCAGAGCTTGTCTCCTCACCTTCCTCTACCGTTAGCAACTCAAAATCAGCAATAGCACCACCGTATGATATGGCATGTACTTCTTCATTTTGATAGAGAAGTCTAAAACCATTAGGTCCGTCTTTAATTCCTCCAAAGTTTCTAAAATAATATCCCTCAGCACCCTCTTGCATACTGGAAGCAAGAAAAGAAGAATAAACACTTTCATCATTATCTACCAACTCGATAGTAAAATCTGAGAGGATAAAATCTGAGGGATTTTCGAGATAGATTTCAACGAACTCGTTTTGATCTGACCCAACATTTGCATAGTGAAATTCATTAATCCAAGCAACTGGTAAAGCTGACTCGTCGTATTCGGCACCGCTGACTAATATGGTTTTGGAAGCGCCTGATGACTCATGCAATATTTCCTCTTCAAATGAGGATCCATCATCTGCGGAAGGCTCATACTTAACATAAACAGTAGTTTGATTTACGGTACCTTCTGAATTATTCAACACCAAAGGATTAGAAGATGAATATACTGCACCACTAAAATCTGATTCCAAAGCGATATTCACTTCATCTGGAGGAGTTATTGTTAAATCCTCGGTGAGATTTACTGCTGATAACGTGTATGATTCAGTCATTGACTCACCAAACTCCAATATTCCAAAATCAATCGCACTTAATGAGGTAGTAATCTGCGGAGCATCAACATCGGTAGATTCCGAACCTGAAACAGCTATATTAACTGTTTCAGCATTAGATGATGTGTGAGTTATATTTTGGTTGAAACTTTCCCCATTTTGATTTACCGGGGAAAACCTTACATATACAATTTGACCCGATCCTTCAGCTGTGGATTGACTAATAGTTTGCGATTGAGCCCATGTAGAATTATCAAGAGATAACTCAAACGGCGCCGATATATTAACAAATATATTGCCTTCTAGGTCGGTTCCGGAAACGGTGTAAGATTCTGAACTACTGGATTCTCCTGCAGCCACTTCTCCAAATTCAAAACCACTATCTGTCGAAACTTCAATAGAAGCGGTGACACTGGATCCATCCCCCCAAATATCATCGACCCATTCTGGGTGATCAATAAATGGATTTCTATTCCCTTGGAAAGAATATATCCCTTCATGTCTATTCATCTCGTCTTGATCTACCGGATCTGCCTCATGCCATGATAAGAGGACAGACAACTTCCCCATCATTTCATCTCCAGAAGCATCTTCCGAAAGTTCTAAGTCAGGTTCTCCATTTTCTCCTTCATATCTGGTAGACATATAGAAGATCATTCTAGCAATATCACCTTTTTGATCGTCACCGGGTTCCCAAGAGTCACTATCTCTTTTCGCAGGAGTTGTTCCAGAATAAACCCCAGAGGCGTCTACATATGTAGTGCCTCCATTATCAAATATCTTATTACCACGCGCTGAATTCGTTGAAATGTCACTGGCTCTTAAAGAATGGATATCCGTACCCGGACCTCGTGATGTACCAAAATTCCCTCGAGATTGAGGCCAAACGTGTTCTCTATTCCAACCCGATCCATTATCGTAATGTGCCGGTCCGTCCATTGAGAATCTGGAGTAAATACCTAAAACGTTATTCGAATTATTCGGATCTACATCGGTTACTTCAAGGGCATCCCAACATTCACTATATGAAAGTTCTGTATGCCCACTAATAATATTATTGAGTGCCGCTTTTAACGTTTCACCAGTTTTTCCTTCGGCATCGTCATAATAGCCTTCAGGTGCTTGTGCATACAATGCAAAGCAAAAAATCATAGAAAGGAAGGTGGTCAATATCCTTTTCATCAGAGCACATTTTAGTGGTAGTACAAATATCTGAATTAGAGGCGTTTATTCCAGTTACAATTACCCCTAATAAGTAAGCTAAATTAATCCTGATTGAATAAAGTTCGAGTGGCGATACTTCTTCCTAGCGTCACTTCATCTGCAAATTCCAACTCACTTCCAACAGGTATGCCTCGAGCAATGGTCGTCACTTTTATCCCGAATTCTTTAAGGAGTTTGGTAATATAGAAAGATGTAGTATCGCCCTCCATCGTAGCGCTTAACGCCAAAATCACTTCCTTAACCTGATCATCATTTTTTACTCGATTAATCAAAGAATCGATTTTTACGTTTTCAGGCCCAATTCCATCCATCGGTGAAATTCTTCCTCCGAGAACATGAAATAATCCATTGTATTGACCAGTATTCCGGATGGCTAAGACATCAGGAGTATCTTCAACTACACAAATAACAGAGGTATCTCTGTATGCGTTTTGGCATGTGCAATCTTCAGTATCTGCTATAATGTGACAAGTTTTGCAGTACTTGATGTTTTCTCTAAGATCTTTGAGGGCTGATGATAATTCTAATGTAGAATTTTCTGGCTGCTTTAAAAGATGCAGCGCCAATCTAAGTGCTGTTTTTTTTCCAATTCCTGGCAATCGAGAGATTTCCTCCACAGCACGCTCAACCAACTGCGATGGATATTCCATGTTATATTATGCTTGCCTTGATACCTGCCGAAGTGATTCCTTCTCTCATTGGCTTTAGCTCCTCATACATCCCCTTCTTAACAGCGCATTTACCTTTGTAATGAATAAGAAAAGTACATTGTTCGGCCTGGTGTACATCGTGTTTACAAACCTTCACTAAAGTATTGATGACATGCTCAAACGTATTGAAGTCATCATTATAGACCATTAGATCTCTCAAACTCTCGCTACCAATATCTTCGGCGGTTTGTACTTCCTCTTCTATTTCGAAATCTATACTCATTCCTCTTGATTTATTGCAAAATTAATAATTGCAACACAACCCACATGATTTGTAATTTGCAGGTCGAACAACATTATAAACAACATGAATCCAATTTTGGTTGGCACGATCGTTTTGGGATACTTCATTTTGCTCATAGGCATCTCATGGCTTACTTCAAGAAATGGTAAAGCAACTGATTTTTATACCGCAAGCAAGGAATCAAAATGGTATTTGGTTGCATTCGGAATGATAGGTGCTTCTCTTTCAGGAGTGACTTTTATTTCAGTGCCGGGCGAAGTGGCAAATTCAAACTTCTATTATTTCCAGGTTGTTCTTGGATACTTGGTGGGTTATTTCGTAATCGCCAAAGTTCTTCTCCCGCTTTATTACAAGCTTAACCTTGTCTCCATCTATACCTACTTAGAGCAAAGATTCGGATTCTGGTCTTACAAATCGGGAGCATTTTTCTTCTTAGTCAGTAGAATAATCGGAGCTAGTTTTAGACTCTTCCTAGTGGCCGGAGTATTACAAATAGCTTTTTTCGATGCATTCAATCTTCCATTTTGGATTTCGGTACTCACTACGATCATATTAATATGGCTCTACACATTTAGAGGTGGGATAAAAACCATCGTTTGGACGGACACTCTTCAGACTACTTTCATGTTAGTTTCCGTCGTGGTAAGTATCCTGTTTATTAAAAACGAACTTTCATGGACATGGGTGGAGCTCACTTCCAACCTTTTTAATGATGAAAGATCAACGATTTTAAACTGGGAGTGGCAAAGTGGTCGGAATTTCTTCAAACAATTTTTTAGTGGAGCTTTCATAGCCATAGTTATG
>CAZWLS010000253.1:0-6305 GCA_964634415.1 uncultured Roseivirgaceae bacterium
TGACTCCCCTCTCATACAAAGTCTCAAGTTTGCTTAGATCATCTTCTATCATATGTCCTCCTTCTACCCCAATCATGGCTACGACCTTATTCTCATCAATTGCTGAGCGGACTTCTTCACTATTTCGAGCTAAAATCATGCGATCAGTATTTCGTGAAACTATCGACTCTAGTGAGTCAATCTCCAACATCGCGATTTTGTATGGATCAACCTGACTACCTGGGCACCATACAGAGAAAAACTGAACATCCAGTCCACTCTCAGCCTGTCTATTTAAATCAAGATGCGTGATTCCCGTCAAGTTAGCGCTGAAATCAAGTTTTTTATTGCCTAAGTAATGCTCAAAGACTGGATCAACTAGCATGTACAAGAAATCGTTGTGACCATCGATGACAATTGCCTCATTATGAATTTGTTGGAAAGACTTTTGTTCACTGGACTGACTTTCTGTGGTTTCTTTTTGTCCACATGAAATAAACATGAAGAGTAAAAGAATCGCATAGATATGGCTAAAGTTGCTAATCATACCATCAAGTTACATGACATGGGCTAAAGCTACAATTGGGTCTCGTACATGGTAGATAGGCTAGAGTTATCTTTTTAATCATCTACATAGTGCAATTTCAATGTCTCCTGATTTAGCTAGATTTAAAGTAAGCTCACTACTCTTTTATGACACCTGAAGATAAAGTATCAGAAAATCGTAGACTACTAATAAAGTTTTTTGCCATGAGCCCCCTATTGGCATTTTCTGATTTTTCTCATGGTCGATTTCTTAGTGATGAACAAGATCCATTAATCACTAAAGCGTCTCAAGCATTGAATGTTTTTGACTTTAAAAGAGTCGCTAAGGAAAAATTATCCACTGCTCATTATGGATACCTTGAAACTGGAGTTTTAGATAATTGGACACTGCTTGAAAACGAGAAAGCCTTCCAACGGATAAAACTAAATATGAGACGGCTAATCGGTGCTATCGACGTTGACATCTCCACAAGTCTATTTGGTGAGAGTTGGTCATCCCCGATCATGCTCTGTCCTTGCGGCAGCCAAAAGGCATTTCATTCTGAGGGAGAAATTGCGACAGCTCGAGCAGCAAAATCTCAAAATACGATGCAGGTACTATCTACAATGAGTACCTCGTCCATTGAAGATGTAGTCACAGCAAAAGGATCACCTGTATGGTTTCAGCTCTATCCATCGCTCGTTTGGGAAGACACTGCTAAAATGGTCATGCGAGCTAAAGCGTCTGGTTCAAAAGCACTTGTATTAACCGTCGACTCGGACTACACTGACAAAAGAGAAGCCTATTCGAAAGCAGCAAGCTTAGATAAAACCAATTGTCAGACATGTCATGGCAAAAGAACAATGACAAACTTCCTCAAGACTAAACCTATGATTAAGGATCTGGATAATCAATTTCAGCTCGATAAAAACCTGACTTGGGATTACATCAAAAGACTTCAAGATTTGGTCGACATGAAAATCATACTCAAGGGCATAGTCAGTAAAGAGGATGCACAAATTGCACTGGAACATGGAGTCGACGGAATCATTGTTTCCAATCATGGAGGAAGAGTTTCCGAAAGTGGGATAGCTGCAATAGATAGTCTCTCTGAGGTAGCTAAAGTTGTAAATGGTAGCATCCCAGTAATGATGGATGGTGGCGTCAGACGAGGGAAAGATGTTTTCAAAGCTATCGCTAAAGGAGCAAGCATGGTTGGTATCGGTCGCCCTTACCTGTGGGGATTAAGCGCTTTTGGGCAAGAAGGTGTCGAAATGGTCTTGAAACTACTGACTGCTGAGCTGAAGTTAGCAATGCAGCAGACGGGAGTAAAAACAATTTCAGAAATTAACGGATCTCAACTTTTATGAAAAACCTAGCCGTCAAGACTATGATCTACTTGCTTACTCAATCTTGAGTTCAAAGTCTTTCAATTTGAATACATTTAACCTAAGAGTCACTAACCACCTAAACCAACAATAATGAAAAACCTAACCATACTCATTCTTCTACTGACTTGTGTGCTTGTCAATGCGCAAACTACTCTCATCAAAGCTGATGGTTATGTAGATGTAAGAAAAGGGAAACTCATTAAACCAGCGAACATATTAATCGATGGTGATCAAATAAAGTCCATTAACCCTTCTACCCTACCAGATGATGCTGACATTATTGATCTGCCTGGAATGATTCTATTACCAGGATTAATGGATATGCACGTCCATCTGGATGGAGATTTTGAGGGAAACTGGGACTATCTGTATAAGGAAAGCGCTAGCGATGGTACGGCAAGAGCCATATACAATGCTGAGAAAACACTTATGGGCGGCTTCACTACAGTACGAAATATTGGACAGCTACACATAACACCAGACTTGATAGATGTTGCTCTTAAGTCAGCTTCCGATAAAGGTTGGATCAAGGCTCCGCGGATAATTCCATCGGGGCATATGATAAGTATCCAAGGTGGACATGGAGATCTTACGTTAGGACTAGCTGAAGAATTGATAACCACTGGCCCTGAATATGGGATTATCAATGGCAAGTACGAAGCAATACAAGCTGTGCGCTATCAAATCAAACATGGAGCTGAATTCATAAAGATTCATGCGACCGCAGGCATTCTATCACTTGAAGAATCTCCTGGGGCCCAGCAGTTAAGCAATGAAGAAATGAAGGCAATTATTGAAGAGGCCAATAGACACCACATAAAAGTGGCAGCTCATGCACATGGCACTGAAGGTATCAAAGCCGCAATAAAAGCCGGGGTTTATTCCATCGAACATGGCTCCCTTTTAGATGAAGAGGCAATTAACCTAATGAAGGAGGGTAATGTCTACTTAATTCCAACAGTTGGCTTGCAAGAAAAGATGAAGCCTCTCGTGGAGAAAATGCCGTTAAGAATGCAGCAAAAAAGTAACTACATCATTCCTTTAGCAAGGAAAAATATCTCCAACGCAATAAAAAAGGGTGTGAAAATTTCAATGGGATCTGATGCGCCTTTGGTGCCTCATGGTCAAAATGCTTTTGAAATTTCAGCGATGGTGGAACTTGGCATGTCTGAAATAGAAGCAATTAGATCTTCAACGATCAATCCGGTAGAAATGCTAAGCCTAAAAGATCGTGGCGAAATCAAAGAAGGATTGTTAGCCGATATCATTGCAGTAAGATCAAATCCTATGGAGGATATAAAAACATTAGAAAACGTATCATTCGTCATGAAAGGTGGAGAAGTGTACAAAAAGGAAAAGTAAACTATACAAACGGTGTTCGAGGATCCCTCTTAAAAGTATGGCTGTATTCCGCAAGCAGACACTTATTCGCGAATAAGTCAGAACATTTTTAATTATTCAAAAAACAATTAAGGTTTAAATCATTTTTAATACATCGATCTTCTATGTATAATTGCAAACAAGAATAGAATCCAAAATGGAAAAACTTTCGAAAGAGTTAATTGGCGCATCATCTATACCAATAATTTTATCTTTTCTATCTATGAAAGAATCTTATGGTTATGAGATTATTCAGAATGTGAAGAATCTATCAGAAGGCGAAATTGAATATGGAGATGGCACATTATACCCAGTCTTACATAAGTTGGAAAAGAAAGGATTTATAGAATCAGTTTGGAAAACTTCTGAATCGGGCAGAAAAAGAAAATATTATAAGATCTGTAAAAAAGGACAAACTGAGCTTCAAAATCAAAAAGAGAATTGGATTTTTATTAATAAAGTAATATCGAAATTATGGCAAATAGAACCTCGTTTGACTTAAATAAAAGTATGTCCCAATGGAAGCATACAATTTCCAAGGAACTTTATTTTACTAAAGCAAATATTGACGAATTAGAATGTCATTTACTAGACGAGATAAATAATTTAAATGAGCTAGGATTATCAAATGAAGAGTCATTTCTTTTGGCAACAAGAAGAATTGGAGAAATTAAATTTCTTGGTTCAGAATATCGAAAGGTTAACAAAAAAGTATACTTCATTAACAAAATACTTCCATACCTAAAGGGTATTTTAATTTTCTTAGCATTTACTAAATCCTTTACTTTATTAACCACCGGTGCTGCAGCAATTAGTCAAAAATTGGGAATTGACCTTGTTTATTTAAATGCCGTTTCAATTGTGTCATTAATAATCATCACCATAGCTGTATCTATTTTAGTGCTAAAAGCATATAAACTAGGAGAATTCGCAACCAAATCAATCCAAATACCAATACTAGTAGGAATAGTTCTCATAAGTGAAGGGCTCACCATCTTCATAAGAAAAGTATTCATAACTACGATAGGTATAACACATTTCGGGCAGTTACAATTGAATTTATCTATTTATGGAATCATTATTATTTTCGGAATAATGGTCTTATCCTGTATTGCCTCATTCGAAAGCAAGAAAAATAATAGAGCCATAGTGTAAATCAATCCAGGGCTTGTAGTTAATACCTACCTAAATCGGTATACCTTAACGGTATAATCATAATCTCACTACATTGAAAAGACCATTCATCATTCAGCTATTGGCATTGATAACCTTAAGCCTGTGTGGACAGGATAAGACCGATGTATTTTTTAACAACCTTATCATATCCAACGACATTCCGGGAATTTCTGTGGTCATCATTGATGACGGCAAGGTCATTTTTAGCAAGGGTATGGGAGTTAGATCCAACGACTCCCAAGTTCCTGTGAATACAGAAACAGTTTTTTCTGCGGCCTCTTTAAGCAAACAGGTATTTGCATATGCTGTACTAAAGCTAGCCGAATCTGGAGATTTCGACTTGGATAAACCACTCTTTGAATATCTGGAATATGAGGATCTGAAGCATGACGAGAGGTATAAACTCATTACTGCACGCATGATACTAAGCCACTCTAGCGGACTACCTAATTGGCGAAGAGGAAAACTGACACTTCAATTTGATCCAGGTAAAAAGTTTTCATACTCTGGTGAAGGCTTTGTTTATCTCGGAAAAGCTATTGAAAACCACCTAAAAAAGGAGATTGAGCAAGTAATCCAAGAATTAGTATTCGATCCTTTAAAAATGAGCAACTCAAGTTTTGTTTGGCAGGAGAGATTTGAAACAAACTATGCTCCACCTCATGACTTTTTAGGCACACCAATTCCTAAAAGGAAAAGTCAAAGTCACAATTTAGCTGCATCTCTACAGACTACCTCTGAAGATTATTCCAAGTTGATTTTGGCGATACTCAATGCTTCAGATTTAAATAGAGGTACAATTGAATATGCGTTTACCAAACAAGTTGATCTTTCAGAATGGGATGGCTTGAGTTGGGGTCTTGGATGGGGAATTCAGGAAACAGAAAAAGGGAAAGCCGTTTGGCAGTGGGGGGATAACGGTACATATAAGGCATTCACCATGACTTACCTAAATTCTAAAAAAGGAATCGTATATCTCACCAACAGTCAAAATGGATTAAGGATAGTGCCAGAAGTTGTTAAATACATGTTTGATGATGCATGTCCGGCTTTTGAAATGATGGACTACAGTACCGAAGATCAACCTCATCAAGCTTTATTGAAAAGCATATTGGAATCAGGTTATGAAAAAGGAGTAATTGAATATCTCGATCAGAGCAAGAAGCATCACGACACCACATTGATCAGTGAAAATCAGATGAGGCGAATAGGTTACCGACTATTGAGAGAAGGCAAGTTTGACGATGCAAAAAAGGCTTACTTCTCCAATGTAACTGCTTTTGATTCTTACGATTCATATGTGAACTATGGAGACTGTTTACTAAAATCTGGAGACTTTGATGGAGCGAAAGTCTACTATAAGAAAGCGAGAGATTTAAGACCTGATGAAGAAAGAATCAATACGGTACTGTTGCAACTGGAACCTGATCGCATTGAAGCCAATGTCACATTCAAACTACGTCAGACCAACTACATGTTTTCCAACCTGATCACAATTGCGGGAGATTTTAATGATTGGAATACCTTATCGCATCCATTTATCAAGAAAAATGGAGAGTGGGTCTGCAAACTAAAATTGGATCCCGGCAGATATCATTACAAATTTGTAATAGATGGTGTATGGACACTCGATCCCGAGAATCCAAATGCTGAACTCGATGACAATGAAAACCTGAATTCAATTCTGGTTGTAGATTAAACCTGATGATTATTAAATACCGAACCTTCTTAATACTTCTGACATTTGGGCTTTCCCATCTTATGTATGGGCAACAATTGGGAATCAAATTAGGTACAAACATATCTAAGATGGCTGGAGAGTTTGACTACTATCAGACTAAGAATCAATTTGG
>CAZWLS010000254.1:0-6295 GCA_964634415.1 uncultured Roseivirgaceae bacterium
AAAAGGCCTTTTAAAATCGAGGATGGGTGGTTCTACCAATGAAAGAGGTGGTAGGAGAAAGCGCTTGTTTACACTAACTAAGGAAGGAAAACTTGCATTAGACAATAGCATCGCTCTACGACAGTCTTTGTATGAACGAATACCCAATATCACTTATAATTTCTCAATATGAACGTCCAGCCACCAAAATGGGCAGATCGATTTCTAAGGTGGTACTGCAATCCACGCTTCTTAGAGGAAATAGAAGGGGACATCTATGAACTCTTTGAAAGAAGAATAGAAATTCAAAACCATAAGTTGGCTAAGGCAAAGTTTGTATGGGATGTGCTGCGCTTTTTCAGGTGGTCAAATATTAAAAGGACAAACTCAAAATATGCTACAATGAATCAATTTATGCTTTTTAGCAATTACCTCAAACTAGGCATGCGGAATATCCGCAAAAACCTGGTTACGTCATCTATTAACATTTTCGGACTTGCGATTTCAATATGCTTTGCCATTTCAATATTCATATTTATGGATATGCAATTAAATATGGATGGCTATCATACAAATGGCGATCGTATCTATCAAATCACTAACTATGTAGAGCAAGACGGGAGTGAAGAATTATGGGGAGATTCCCCAATTGAACTAGGGCCTGACCTAGCAAGCAGCAATCCTTCAATAGAGAATTTCTCAAGAGTGGAATTTAGATCTGCAAGCGTCAGGTCTGGAGCAGATGTTTTTGACGAACTCGTACTATTTGTAGATCCTGGATATCATCAGATGTTTGATTTTCCTATGATAAATGGAAATAAAAATGTTCTAAATGATAAGAATCATGTTGTAATTAGTAAGAACATGGCAATAAAATACTTCAGTGATGAAGATCCTATGGGCAAGGAATTGTCATTCAAGTTTACAAATGGAGTTATAAAGAGGCTTACAGTGGGTGCGGTACTTGATAAGTATCCATACAATACAAGTATTGCGTACGACTTTTATATTCCTATGGACAATTTCCATGATCTCAACTTTGAAAATACTAAAGGATGGTCCTTTATGACTGATGCTACCTTCATCTTATTAAAAGAGGGGGAAAGTATTGCTTCAATAGAAGAATCGTACGATAGCTATAAAGAACTTCAACATAGCAGCAATCCTGAATGGAAAATTAAATCTTTTCAAGCACTACCATTGTCGGAATTATCAACTTCAAGTTATAAAATAGTAGGTTCTGTTTCTGGAGGTGGACATCCAGCAGGTAGAATTGCTTTGACAGTAATTTCACTATTCCTTTTGAGTATGGCTTGCTTCAACTTTATGAATATTAGTGTTGTTGGTGCATCTAAGAGATTGAAGGAAATTGCACTGAGAAAAGTTATGGGTAGTGTTAAGAGAGAGATTGTGAAGCAGTTCATGGTTGAGAACCTTTTACAATGCTTTTTTGCTTTAATTGTGGGTGCATTATTGGCATATTTCCTTCTGGTTCCGTGGTTTGATTATATGATTCCAGAGATGGAATTAAAATTCAGGACTGCCTACCCATTAACACTGGTTTTTTTCTTGGTGAGCCTGCTACTAGTTGTTGGTTTAATAGCCGGCGCCTACCCGTCATTTTACATTGCGAAGTTTGATGCGATTACCATTTTCAAAGGGAATCAAAAATTTGGTTCTAAGAACGCTTTTTCAATGATAATGCTAGGTGTTCAGTTTTTTCTAGCAATTGTTACCATCGTAGGATGTTTTGTGATGACTGAGCAAAATATCTATCTAGGAAAAAAGGATTGGGGGTATGATCCTGCCGGTACAATGTCAATTTATGTGACAGGAGAAGAACAGTATGAATTATTGAAAAATGAATTAATTGCCCATCCAGCGGTTGATTACTACACTGCATCAAATTTTCTGATTGGAAGAGGTGTGCCTAGGAGTCCAATGGAAATTGAGGATAAGCAAATGTCTGTGAGACAAATTTCTGTTTCCGAAAATTACTTTGCGACATTCAGATTAAATATGAAAGAGGGTCGTGCACTGACAGATTTGGCTAGCGACCAAACAGGAAGTGTCGTAGTTAATGAAAAATTTGTTGAATCAATGGGGTGGGAACAACCTGTAGGTAAAGTCTTTACTCATGATAGTATCAGAAGAACTGTAGTAGGCGTTGTTAATGACTTTCATTACTACGATTTCTTCTCGGCTATTGAACCAGTAATGATTAGTGGATTAAATGCTAAAGAAGTACATTATTTAACAGTACAAACCACTCCCGAAAAACTATTAGATCTTGAGTCTTTTGCAAGAAAAGCATGGTATCAGATAGCACCAAATGATCCTTTTGATCGCGTTTTTCAAAAAGATGCATTTGATAATTTTTATCAAGAAAACACTGCAAATACCTCAATTCTGATGTTTATATCAACAATTGCCATTGTATTGGCATGTCTAGGATTGTATGGTTTACTATCATTTAATGTGCAAGGTAAGCTTAAAGAGTTCAGCGTAAGGAAAGTGCTTG
Organism: uncultured Roseivirgaceae bacterium; assembly: GCA_964634415.1. Taxonomy (GTDB): domain Bacteria; phylum Bacteroidota; class Bacteroidia; order Cytophagales; family Cyclobacteriaceae; genus Ekhidna. The sequence continues at coordinate 2,501 of CAZWLS010000254.1, forward strand.
GTGCTGAATCTAAATCGCTTATTAGAATAGTTAGTAAAAGATACTTTTGGGTATTACTTGTTTCATTTTTACTTGGTGCACCTCTTGGTGCAATAGGTATGATAAACCTTGTAATAACCATTTTCCCAGACCCTGAAAAAGTAACCGCATTGCCATTTATTGTGGCTATGACAATTATTTTGGTCACACTAATAATAACTGTAGCGGGTCAAATAAGCAAAGCAATAAGGGTTAACCCGGCAGAATTATTGCGAACCGAATAGACATCATAAAGGGCAGATTGAGAGATTTGCCCTTTTTTATTTCAATTCTATTATCCTTTCTATAGAATCCTTTTCTCATTAGCTTTATCGCATATGAAAGAGGAGAAACATCCAATCGTACCAAAGTGGCTGGAAGAACTTCAGCAACGAAGTTGGGAGCCTGAAATACTTCTATCAGGTATTGTACTCTATGGTATGTTTAAAGTTCCAGATCTTCTAGATGATTTTTTGATGTTCTTTAAGCTTAACATCTTTGGTAATTCTACCGACATTAATAATCTGGTTGCTTTATTTAAAATGGGTATTTATTGGCTCATTACTGGATTAATACTTCACTTAATATGCCGTGGTATTTGGATTGGTATGGTAGGACTAAGCTATACTTTCCCAAACGGTATTCGTGGAGATAAGATTAGCTACAAAGAGAAGTTTAAGGAAAAAGTTGATAAGAGTCCTACATACGAACAAATCGTCGTTAGGCTTGAGAAAATAAGTAGCTCATTGTTTAGCGTATCTTTCATGCTTTTCATGAGCATAATTGGAGGTTATTTCTTTTTCCTGGTTTTAGTGATTCTTCCTTTTACTGTAACATATATCTACTTTGATATTGGATTTGATGGACCATTTTTTGATGCATTTCAAGTATACGTATTTGTAATTGTTTCCATTGCTTTTTTAGCATTGGCTGATTTTGTAACACTAGGATATTTTAGAAGATTTAAATGGTTTGCCAAGATCTATTGGCCCATTCATAAGGTCGTGAGTGCGCTGACATTGTCTCGTTTTTATCGACCGATATATTATGGTATTGTAACCAATTTTAATAAGTGGGCATTTTTCGTATTCCTTGTGGTCTTTGCTTTTGTGAGCATTGCAGGAGCAGGGAATTATGCCAATAGGGTATACCCAGGAGATAGTATGTCAAGGTTAAGTGTCTGGGGTACCACACAAGGATACACAGCATACACAGGATATTACGACGATAGAAATGAAGATTTTCCTTCCTGGAGAGCACACATTCCTTCAGATGTAATTTCAGGCAATGTTCTCAAATTGTTTGTGGTAGCTCAGATAGCATACGAGGAAAAAATGTTAGAAATCACTTCCGTAGATTCACTTCGAAAGGTCTATCCGGACACTTCAAAAGCCGCATTGAATTTGATGGCAGTTAAAAACTATTTCAAAGTGGCTATAGATCAAAAAGAAGTAGAAGTTACTAAGTGGTATTTTCATTATAAAGAATCTTCAAAGCAGAGAGGTTTTCTCACGTTTATAGACATTGGTGAAGTCAAAGAAGGTCTTCATCAATTGCAAATTTCGTCTCCTTTAGATTCAGCGTTTAGTCGCCCTATTTCTAACATCCCCTTTTACAGAGATGTAAATATTGTTTCAGGTACGCCGAATAGAGCAAAGGAGGATAAAGATACAAGTGTCGATTTTCAGCCAAAACCGTTTGGAATAAGGGATTAGAAAAAAAATCTTCTTCTCAATTGAACCTGGCTGACTTTGAAGTGTATGGCTTATCAAACATTCAAAATCAGAATCAAAATGAAGAAGCTAATTTACCTTATTACCATACTCAGCACATCTGTTCTATTTGGATTTGATAAACCTGAAGATGTGCCATCGAAAATCACTGAATTAAGAACCAATAAATGGTATCGAGAAATCTTACTTTCATGGAAAGATTACCTTGAATTGAATCCTGAGTATGAAGAGGGGTGGGTAAACTTCTACATGGCCTCCAAATATGCCGGTAAACCAGATAACCTTCTAGATGAAATTGTCGATGAAGTAAAAGAACGGTTTCCTAATACATTCACTAGCCACTACATCGCGTTTCATCAATATGGATGGAATGAGAATGGAATCATTCAGCTAGAACGAGCATTAAACCTCGATAAATCTGGTGTTCGTGCTTTAGAAGACCGTTTAGCTCTTAGCTATTTAAAAAACGATCAAAATAAATCTGAAATTTCTAAAAAGGTTTTCGAAGAGGGCCTTATCCATAGTAGTACATTAAACTACAATTACAACTTGCTAATGTCAGTAAGTGAGAATGGTATCTTAATAACTGATGCACTTCATACTACAATTCCCATCTGGATTTTACAGGACGTAATGGGGGTTCGTAAAGACGTATCTGTACTCAACCTGGAATTGGCAAGTGATGAATTATATGTAACCAATGTTTTAGAAGAGAAAAATCTACAAGCCAGTGTTGATGAGTTGATGAGCGTTGAAAATCAGGCTGAAGTGTTCTACGCGCTTACATTACCTCGAAAGCGTCTTGAAAACCTCGAAAATAACTTATACGTGATTGGGCTAGCTTCAACAAACGGGGGAGAATCATTTAATCACTTTGAAATACTAAAAGAGAATATCGAAGATCGATTTCTCTTAGATTATCTGACAATCGATTTTAATGGTGAACCAAAGTACGCTACAGGCAACGTCCTGTCTTCCAATTATATCGTTCCTCTTCTTCTGTTGAAAGAGTTTTACGATAACCTAAACAATGACCAACGATCGGAAGAAATACGAGATCAAATCTTATCAATAGCCGGTAAATCGAAGATTAAGACTCGCGTAGAATTGCTTTTAAATTCAAGAAAAGCGTCTCGTACCTTCAAGATTGTGGAGCTTGAAACTAAAAAAATTGATAAAAGCATGAAACCAATGAAGGATGATCTATATGTTTCGCATTTCGAGCTCACCAATAATGACTTTTGGTTTTTCATGGAGTATTTGCGAACAAATGGTTACTCAGAACTATATGAAAAATCTAAGCCAGATTTATCTAAATACGATGATGTAACTAAAGCTCTTTTGTTTAACTATCAGTATAGTCCAGCAAATGCACAGTCTGTTAAAGTAGATAGAGGGGGCAATTATCTTGATTACCCTGTGATTGATATCACTCATGAAACAGCGAAAGCATATTGTGAATGGTTGACTGTTCAATATAATGCTCAAGAAAAACGTAAGTACAAAAAGGTAGAATTCAGACTGCCAACTAAGGAAGAGTGGATTATGGCAGCTCTTGGCTATAAAGACTTCACATCTTGGAAACTTGAGGAAAACACCGTTAAAGCCAAAGAGAAAGAGGGAAAAGCGCCTATTAACTCTTACGATTTATCCGAGCATACTATTTCTTATCCTTGGTACATTGGCGCATGGAATTATAGAAACAGCATTAAAAATTCAAAAGATTGCTATTTAGCAAATATTAAAGTGCCTGAAGATGTGATTTGCGCAGGAGGTGTGAAAGGTGATGGATTTACTTTTGCAGCACCAGTAGGCAGCTACTTTGCCAATGGCATGGGCTTGTACGATGTGGTGGGGAATATTTCTGAAATGACTCAAACACCTGGAGAGGCCATGGGTGGTAGTTGGAATCATACAGCTGATGAAGCTACTATTAATAGCATTACAAATTATGTGGGGTCTGATATAAGGGTAGGTTTTCGATTATTTATGGAAGTGATTAAAAGGTATTGATTAATGTCAGTGCAATATATAGGACTGGTAA
>CAZWLS010000255.1:0-6276 GCA_964634415.1 uncultured Roseivirgaceae bacterium
TCATCATCTTGTGAAAAATCCTCCTTTGCCCATTCTTGTGTAGGTGGAGGAGGAGCATCATCACTTGCAGCACTAGCTTTTTTATCTATACGCCATGCTTGGAGGCTATTAAAGTATTTGATCTCACCCTGAGGATCCGTCCACTTTCTTCCCTTTAAGTTAAAATTGACGGTCACCTCGTCGCCGACATTTAACGCATCCAATTGGTCGCAATTGCTCTGGATCAATTCAAACTTTACATACTCGGGGTATTGTGGATTTTCAGCATACTCTAATACAAATTCTCTTTTCTTAAAAGAGTCCTTAATGGTTTGTGTATCGTATTTCTCGATAATCTTACCTTCTACTATCATGTGAATTTTCTAAACTATTTAACAAATTTGACAGTTCAATCTGCAAGTATGACAAAGTCTAAGAAATATTTCTTGATTGGCGCAATCATTTTCGTAATAATCATGATAATTATTGCTGTTGACATAAGTAGTAGGACAGTGGCTCCATGGGAGAAATCAAAACAAGAACAAAATGATGGATAAGAAAAAGGTTGATATCTCTCAAATTGACCTTGAAAGGGATAAGGATAAAATCACTGATTTGCCTGGATTAATAGAATATGCACATCATGCGGGTAGTGCCATAATTAAACCGGAAGATAAAGGTAGGATTAAGGGAACTGCTGTGGCGGCTATGCATGACCAAACAGACAGGCAGTTCAGACAGCTTTATGAGCAGATGCAAACGCTTATAGGACAAGCTAAATATCTAAAAAGTAGGGTTGAGGTGTCTGAGCGTATTTATCAAGCAACCGTTCCTTTTCAGCCGGTAATTGGGAAAGTCTATTTCCTCTACAAAAGGAAAGATGGAACTGATTTATTATCTATGGTGAGCCCCGATGAATGGGGTAAAAGCTTTCCTTATGAGATATTTGAAGCAGAAGTGCGATTACTTTCAGATCATACCTGGGAAATAATAGAGGCAGGGAGTGATCAATATCACTATTGAATTTAATAGCTAAATACAGGTTAGTCAAGAGAATTTAATTTCTTCACGCAACCATTTTAAACTTCGTTGACGTTCGGTGATAAAAGACATGAATGATTTATTCAAGTCGCACAACAAAAGTTTAAAATAACACCATGAGTAGACTATTAATTCTCTTATTAGCCATTTCTTTCCTTTTTTATGGGTGCGAAAATAATGTTGAAGAAACCCGAATCGATTGTAGTCAATCTGATATTTCTATCAGAGTAATTGATTTCGAAAGATCTGATTGTTCTATTCCAGGCTCTGTTACGGTCGAGGCTTCAGGGGGGGAAGTAGATTCTGATTCTGATTATCGCTTTTCAATTAACAATGGATCACTAAGAGAGTCTCCAATCTTTGAAAATCTTTTTGCAGGGAATTTTACATTTTCAGTTACTGATAATCTTGGATGTACTTCTAGTGTATCATTTACATTGGAGTCGGAGCCAACGGGTATTACATTAAATCTTGAAGGTGAAAAATCAGATTGCTCATCAAACACTGGTTCAATAAACGCAAATGCTTCTGGTGGAGAAGGTCAGCTGTTGTATTCTTTAGACGGAGGAACGTTCTCAACAATAGGTAGTTTCACTGAGGTGGGACCTGGTGAGCACGAGGTAACCGTAAGGGATGAAGAAGATTGTGAAGTAACTAAGACCTTTCAGGTTTTGACTAACGTAAGCCTGTCAAGTGATATCATGCCTATCATGACCAATGATTGTGCAATCACTGGGTGCCATAACGGAAGTATCTCTCCGAGATTAACTACCAATGCTGAGATCATTTCAAATGCCGGAAGAATCAAATCAGAAACTCAATCCGGAAGTATGCCTAGAGACAGAACTCTAACACAGGCTGAAATTGACCTAATTGCTTGTTGGGTAGATGATGGTGCATTGGACAACTAGTTTTTAAAAAATCACGAACGCTATTTAACTATTTACTATCATTTAAACTGCACTATTTTATTATGAAGAATATCATATTTATTACTTGCATATTAGTTTCCTTCACAGGAGCTGCTCAAAAATTTAAGAGCTCCAGCTCTAATATTAAATTCTATTCAGATGCTCCATTGGAGGACATTGAAGCTTTTAACACGGCTGCTACAAGTATTGTTGACTTAGATACTAAGGCAATTGTAATCGTTGTGCCAATCAAGTCATTCGATTTTAAAAAAGAGCTGATGCAAGAGCATTTCAACGAGAATTATTTAGAATCCGATGAGTTTCCTAATGCCATATTCAAAGGCAAGCTCATTGATTGGAGTGGTACTGAAGGTCTGTCTAAAGCAAAAGCAGAGGGTACACTTGAGATTCATGGCGTAACGCAAGAAGTTACAATAGAAGGAGATTTAACCAAGGAAGGAGAATCACTTGCATTATCAACTGTTTTCAATGTAAAGCTTGAAGATTATGACGTGAAAATACCCAAAGCTGTTTTCTATAAAATAGCAGAAGAAGTAGAAGTGACTGCCAACTTAGAATATGCACCTTATGAAAAAAATTAGTCTATTAGTATTAACTGTTATTTCAACCTGTGCTTATAGTCAAGACCAGGAGTTATTAGAACTATTGTCTTCAAGTAATGACAAAGGTTATGCAACAGCAACTTTTAAAAGTACCAGAGTAATCAATGGCCATTCCATAGAAACACGCTCGAATGGAAGTTTAGAGTTTATTATCAGTCATAGGTTTGGTACCTTAAATTCTGGTTATGAAGATTTTTATGGATTGGATTTTTCAACCATAAGACTAGGACTTGAATATGGACTGACTGATAATTTAAATATTGGAATAGGTAGGGCGTCATTGGGTAAGGTAGTTGATGGATTTTTGAAATATAGAGTTCTACGTCAATCTAATAGTAGCCCAGTTACCGTCACAGCCTTTACTTCTATTACCAGAAAAACCGCAAAAGAAGAGGGTTTGAGTGGATTGGATAGAAACACGTATACTGCCCAACTCTTGGTGGCTCGTAAATTTGATTCGAACTTTAGTTTTCAGGTTGCTCCGACTATCATTCAAAGAAATCTTGTGCGGACTTTTGATGATGACAATTTACTAATTGCAATTGGGTTGGGAGCTCGCTATAAGTTATCCAATAGAATTGCTGTTGTTACTGAATACTACCCTCAATTATCAAGTAAATCTGCACAGTTTGAAGATTCATTTGCCATTGGTGTTGATATAGAAACTGGAGGACATGTTTTCCAACTTCACTTCACTAACGCTGTTGAAATGAATGAAAGAGGGTTTATTGGGGAGACAACAGATAGCTTCTGGGATGGTGATATCCACTATGGGTTTAATATTACCAGAGTTTTTGATTTGAGACCTAAGAAAGGTTAAAGATTAGCTCGAAGTGCCAGGATGAAATTTCGTCCTGGTGCGCTAATCCCTGATGTATATGGGCGATAATGTTGGTCTAGAATGTTTTCCAATCCAATATTGACATTAAAATGCTCATTTATCTGATAGCTTGATTTCAAATTCATTGTATACCATCCCGGTGTTCCGGACGAGGTGTACAAATATGGTTTTCTGTCAATTTCTGATGTTGGAATATCATCACGATCTCTATCAGTATTGTATTCAATATAAAATTCAGATCTAATTTTTTTGTACCTGTAAGTTATTGATGCCTTACCAAAAAATGGGGTAGTGTGTCTAAGTGGTTCATTGTTGGAAATATCCTTTCCATCAGTGAAACTTATGGTTTTTGATATAGCCCAGTTATCGGCTACTTCTGCTGTAAATATTAAGCTGCCCCCATAAATCTCGGCATCACCGGTATTAACTTTTGCAAATACCTCCAAGGTTTCTCCATCAATTTCAGCTGTTGGACTTCCATTTAGAAGGAAGGGCCCATCTATAATTGCATCAAAAAGACGACTATGGAAAGCTACTATTTTAAAAAGAGATCTATCAGTTTTTCGCTGATAAGCAAATTCATAACTCAAAGAGTATTCGGGTTCTAAGTCAGGATTAGGTACTACGATGCTGTTACCTACATCAAATACTTTTCCTATATCATCAACATTTGGTGCTCGAAAGCCAGTAGAGATATTGAAGCTAATTTTATTATTGTCATTCAGGTTCATTGCCATCCCGACTGACCCATTGACTGCAGTATTGTTTAGATCAAGTTCTGCCGAGTTGGTTGCCAATGCTTGTGCATTAGTAGTCTCCGCTTTTAAGTTCAGGGAATTGAATCTTACTCCGCTATTAAATGTGATTTTTTCTGTAAGCTTAGAAACATAGCTACCATAAATAGAGAAGGAGCTAAAATCGCTGCCACCATCTGGATATCGACTAGCAGTGCTAGTAATTTCATTAGTTTCTATATTCCTCCTAAATGCACTTGATTGAATATCATTGTGATAGAAATCTACTCCATAGTACAGATTGGAGTTGGTGTATGCTTTGTCAAAATCTAAAGAAATTGAGAGCATATTAACCTTCTCAGTTCTGGTTCGAAGTCTGTCATCTCCAAAATTTCTATCATTCCTACTCTCGTTAAATTTTTGATAAGCTAAGGTTATACGTGCTTGATCAAAAAGTGAGTTGTTATTGAAAAGACTATATCTCAAATTATGCATTTGCCATTCTTGAGGCCCATAGTACCACTCGGCAGCTGCAAGCGAGTCTGTGTTTTGATGTATCGTTTCAGTTAAGTTGTCATAGCGTGGAATATCTGAGGTTGTACTGTAGTAGAAACCATAACTAATATCAGAATTTTCGCTAAGTCTGTACTTGATCTTTGAAATGGTATTGAAGAGATTATATCCTGAAAATCGCTGAACGTTGACGTTATTATTTCTAACTAATTGGTCTTCTCCGTTAATGCGTTTTACATAAAACCTTCTTTCAAATTCACCTTCATACCCATTAGAACGCCTGCTTCCAGCTTTTAAGTCATCAAATGCCGTGTAGGTTGAAGAATGGAAGAAAGTGAATTTTTGCTGACTTACTGAGATGTCGATATGGCCGGTTCTTTCATTAGCAGCGCTGCTATATCTAATCAATCCGTTTGAGGTGACATCTGTAATCTGATCAGTAGACCAATTTGGCTCTATGGTATGAAAGTCCATAACACCTCCCAACGCATCGCTGCCATAAATGACAGACCCTGGACCAAAAATAACTTCTGAGCTCTCTAGAGCATTTGGGTCAATATTAATAATGTTCTGGAGATTACCACTTCTAAATATTGCATTATTCATTCGCACACCATCAACCACTAGCAGAACTGAATTGGCGGCAAAACCTCGAATCTTAGGAGATCCGCCGCCTAGTTGACTTTTTTGAACAAAGACCTGACCAGAATTGGATAAGAGGTCTGCAGCTGTCTGGGGGTTTTGAAATTGAATGGTTTTCTTATTTACTGTCATTATTTTCTGAGAAATACTTTCTTCTTCTTGTTCCCATTTGTTAGCAGAAATAACAACTTCATTGAAGGACATGATTTTTTCCTTCATAACAATATTTAAATCATTGCCTAAATACGCAATTGACTGTTGATGATAGGATGGATGTTGAAAGAAAAGTAGTCCTTTGGGGAATACGGATAAGTCAGCCACACCTTTTTCATTCGTGTAGGATACAGATTCCTTGTCTTCATGATATATGAAGACGTCTACTACTGGTTTTCCTGTGGTCTCATCTACAATGGTAGCTTTTTGAGAAAAGGAAATTGTAGTAATAAATAGAAGAAGAAAGGTAATCCTATGATTAAGTCCCATTCATCATTAATTTCGGATGCGAATTTCACATTTTTACGCAAAAATTGAGCCGTTCATGCCAATAATAAAATCAAAATATCATAAGAGGCCATGGTATTTTTTTAATGGTCATTTCGAAACCATCATTCCATCATTACTCTTCGATGGTGGTGATGCGTCATACGAGCGCGAGCGTCTAGAGCTCGAAGATGGTGATTTTTTAGATCTCGATTGGGTTAGAGGCGGAAACAAAAGGCTGATTGTTTTAAGTCATGGTCTTGAAGGTAGCGCGGATAGGCACTATATAAAGCGTCCTGCAATATTCTTTTCTAGAAAAGGGTGGGATATTTTGGCATGGAATAATAGAAGTTGTAGCGGTGAAATGAATCGTCTTCCTCGGTTTTATCATCACGGAGCTACTGAAGATATTGCCGCGGTGATTGATCGGGGAATGGAAGAAGGCTATGATCAGGTGGTTCTAATGGGATATTCTATGGGTGGCGGAATGCAGCAGAAATACCTTGGAGAAA